>JASHTU010000096.1 GCA_030040395.1 Acidobacteriaceae bacterium | reverse complement strand
CAGGGTGGCAAAATCAACAGTATCTCTGCCTGGATGCTGGATACGTGGGCTATCCGGTCAGCAAGATCGCCCGCAAGCATCACTATTATCCGCGCATGAAATCACGCGCCGAAGAGCGGCTCGTCAAATATCGCTACCCGGATTCCGAACCGCGTCGCTGGGTCGTTGAACGAAGCCACTCCTGGCTAACCCAATACCGTAAGCTCCTGGTCAGCTTCGAAAAGACCGAGGCGAGCTACACCGCTCTGCTGCAACTTGCCGCAGCTCTCATCTGCTGGAGGCAGACCGTTTCTATTTACGGATAAGCTCTTAGCTCTGGCGCATAGGAAGGGAAATACTCGATGTGCAGGCGGTGATGTTGCCGCTGCAGTTGCTCGATCGGATCGCCCTTGTGGGTGGAAGAATTGTCCAGCAGCACAATCAGCGGGCCGCGCAGGTGACGCAGCAATTCGCGCACAAAGCGGCAAAACCTCCTCCTGCCCGATGTTGTCGAAGAAGAGCAGATGGTAGAGGCTCAGCCGATACCGGCGCGGGCTGAGCGAAATTCCGGAGATGACACTAATCTTGTCCCTCCGCCCCCGGCGATGGCGATGGATGGGCGTCTACCCCGCGGGAGCCCAGGTGCGCACCACGTTGGGGATGAGCATGAAGCCCAATTCGTCGGCAAAGACTATGTGGGCGCCCAGCCACGCAGCGTTTTTCTTATGCGCGGCCAGTCCTTCTGCTTCCAGCGCGCGATGGCTTCTTCATCCCGCTCCAAAGCGCGTCGTTCCGGTTTCTGCACGCTCCATCCCAGGTTGTGCAGCAGACGGCCGATATGATCGCGATGGTATTCGATGGAGAACTTGTGGCGGATGAGTTCGGCAATGCGGGCGGTCGTCCATGGATCGGTCCGCCAGCCATGCGCCGTGGCTCCCTTGAAAAGCAAACCGACCAGGCGCTTGCGCTGGGCCGCATCCAATTTCCGGGGACGGCCAGGAGAAAAACGCACTTGGAGGGCCTGCCCCCACCCCGGTGACGGGCATCCCGCCAGCGCATCACGGAAACGGCGGCACAGCCGACTCGCCGGCCCACTTGATGTAGCGAATAACCTCCATCCAACAAAGCCAACGCACGCTTGCGCCGATCTTCAAACAGATCAGCGCTCCCTCTGGGTCTGGGCATGAGTCTTCACGCGGATCGCAAGAGCATCTCCACGGTTACATTACTTATACAGATGTCAATAGTTGATGCTTGAACCAAGCATTTCGGGCGCCGGCTACCTGGCTTCGGACAGCGGCATTCCTGCCGCTGGCGTTTCCCAGCCACACTGCTGCGCGCGTTGGAGCAGTCGTTTCGCTTCCCGGCTACAAAACTCTACTGCCCTAAGTCAACCCACGTAATGCCCGTGAGAGCGCCCTGACCTGTCAGCAAAACCTTGCTATCCGAGCCGTCCAGCTTTGCGCTGTATACGTTGCCGCCGAGGTCGGTGTAAAACATCCGCCCGTCTCTCATGTCGAGCGCCATGCCGATTCCTTCTTTTAACCCGCTCACAAGAATCTCCTGTGATCCTTTGTTCGGATTCATGGGCGCCCGGCTCACCGTGTTCCCTCGAGGAGGGTCGCCGCGATCGGACCAGTACATCATGCGATTTGCGAGATCCAGATCCATGTCGATCGGCTCGGGCAACGCGTCAAATAGGGTCTCAATGTCGGTGCGATGAGCTGCATTCTCCCCTTTCGGAATTTCGAGATTCGCGCGGAAGATGCGGCCATTGCCGCCGCTTCCCTTTTGCGTCCAGTAGACTTTCCCGCCATCTACGTCGAGCGCGATGCCGACGCACCAGTTTCTGGGGTCTTCGCGCGCGGCATCACCCTGCGCTGACTCTACCAACGTCTCAATATCCGAGCCGTCCAGATTGGCACGCATGATGCGCATGCCCTCGCGATCCGACCAGTACAACTTGCCGTGTTTCGCGTCGAGCTTTAATTGCTTGGGTGTCCAGGCGCCGCCCGTGGGTACGATGGTTGTGACGTTACGGCCATCGAGGTCGGAACGCTGAATTGTGCCATCGTTGGCGCTCGCCTTGCCCATGTTCGTCCAGTAGATTTTTTTCGATGCGGCGTCGACAACGATACCGTCGGGGCCCTGCCTGAGACCGCTCACCAGAACTTTGAGATCGGCGCCATCGTCGTTAGCCGAGAGCACGCGGCCGCCGCCCGGGCCGCTTACATTGAGAAAAAACAGGCGCCCTCCGCGCGATGCACCTGGTGAACTGTGGGCGGCGAACAACAGGGCTGCAAATCCGAGAAGGAACGCGGTGCGGCGCCGAATGGACATTGCCCAGCATTTTACGCCCGTATGTCGAAAATGAGAACCAGCAGCGTGTCATAGCTCCAAAATTCTGTCACAACCACCGGTCGCTCTAAGGTCAACTCTCTGGCAAACGCCGGCGCCTTCCGGCAACACTTTCGGACGATTACCGGCATGAGTCCCATGCAGTTCCAGAAGCTGCTTCGCGTGCAGGAAGCCTGCCATTTAATGCTCGGCCAGAACATGAGCGCGGGGAGTGCAAGCGCTCTTGTCGGCTACGAGAGCGCTCCGCGAGTCGCCCATGCTGCAAGATCTGGCAGACGGAATACTGCGTAAGGTTCACCGCCGGAAGCCCCTTCAGGCCTGAATATCGCAGTTTTCACGCCGGATTCAGGTATAAGCCAGGCAATTCTCAGCCATGAACACAAACTGGATTGAGCTCGTTGACGAACTCATGCTGAAGCAGGCGAGATGCGGTCGAGCAGTTGGTTGCCAGCGCGCTGGCCTTCCGAGATCGCAGTGTCAAAGCCGGCTACACCAGAGAGATCTGTATTAGCGAAGGCGATGCGCCCGAAGGGCGCACGGCGCATGATTTCGCGCGGGGCCGGTTGCCCATCCTTACCGAAGAAGAATCCCGGCTGCGGACTGCAATAGGCATGCCCCCAGCGATTGAGGACGATGCCGGCGATGTCCCGCTTGGGGTCGAAGCCCTTACCACCGAGCATCTCTGTTAGCTGCTCGCGCGCTTTCCGCTCATAATCGACATAGGGTGTTGAGAGAAGCTCAGCCCGCCCTGCGCTCTGCTGCTCCACCATAGGTAGTCCCGGGCGGCAGAAGAGGACCTTAATCGTCAGCACCACCGGCAAATCCGGCCCCATGGTCTTGTCGTCGGTGCAGAAGGTGGGGAGCTTGCGGACCGCGCCAAACTCACCGAAGCCGCCATACCACCACGCCCCGGAGATGCCGAGCTTGTAAAGAGGGCGCCAGTTCCGCAGAGCGACATTTACTATCATGCAAGGGGTGCGCAAGAACTGCGCGTAGGCATTGCGATGGGTTGAGGGTAAATCAATCACAATATGCTTGGTCGTCCAACTGCCGCCGGCCATGACGACGGCCCGCGCCTTGAGGCGGTACACCCTACCGTTGCGCGTGTAGGTGATACGGACGAAATCGCTCTTCTCGGCCGGACCTTGATGTTCGACACGCACCACGGTGGATCCGAGGCGGATTCGTGTCGCCTGGCCAGGCAGATCAAGCACCTTGAAGTTCACGTTCCCGCGACTGACACCCTCCAACGTGTTCGGTCCCGACATCGCATCAGGAAGCAGTGTCTTCACAATATGGCGTGCGAACCCACCATTGCCACCTGGAAACGATTGAGCATTTTCTGGTTCCTTGCGAACCGTTGTTGGATCGTCGCCGAAGGGATAGGCGTAGGCAGAGAGCACATCCGGGCCAATACCGTAGCCGTCGCCTGGGCCGGGAATTAGAAACTTTCGAATCGTCTCCCGGCTGAGCCCGAACTCCTGCATCATGTACTCTTCCATGGTGATGGAATCAAGTTCGTGCGCCTTGTCGTCACGCGGAACCCGTACTCCACTCAATTCCCGGTATTTGAGGAGTTCGGCGCGCATCGCGTCCGAAATCGGCGCGCCTTCGAGTTTCTTGATCCATGGATCGATGATCCACATGCCAGGCTGCTGGCCAAAGCTGGCGCCGAAATAAATGCCGAAAGGTGGCCGGATGTCCTCGAAGTGACGGCCCACGGGGATCTCGGGCGAAGGCCCTTGCCACGACTGATATTCGAATTTTCTGACATCCACGCCGATAGAAGCAAACAAGTCAGCTAACGGCGTGCCGGGGCGCGGTGTCCCGAAACCGACAGAGCCTTGCGGCGCTGACAGCCGGTGGCCGTCCACGATGAAATCGTTCTGTTTTGCCTCGCCGCCGAAGATGGGATGGTTTTCGAGTACGAGGCATTTGGCCCGCGGCGCGTGTTGCTTGCAGTAGAGCGCGGTTGCCAGACCGCTGAGGCCGCCGCCCACAACTACCAAGTCGAAGACCTCGCCTGTATCCTCAGCGTCGTGGGGAGGATTGGCGAAAACATGGTCACGGATCTGATGACCGGACGACATCACTTCGAACGTGTTGCCGTGCGATTCGGCGTAATCCCCAATGCCGCCATAACCGGTCCAATTGTCTTTACCCATCTGAGCCATGATCTGGTACGGGGTCAGCCCGCTCAGCGCCGCGCCGCCGGAGGCAAGCAGCGTGGCATTCATGAAATCGCGGCGGGTGATCTCATGATCCACCCCTAAAGCTTTATCGTGCGCTTCCCTGTTGGTTTCTTCGCTCATCGTATAGTTGACCTCTTCATCCTCTAGGGGCGGTCGAACATGCTTCCGGCGCGAGCGGCGGCTCGGCTCAGAACAAGAATTTCGCGCTCAATTGCCCGATGCGCGAAGTCCGCGCCGACGTTACCACGCCAAAGTTGCTGGCAGCATAGTTGCCCGCAGGGTTGTTGAATTCGGCATGATTGAAAACGTCAAAACCTTCAAAACGAAGCTGTAGTCTCTTCGTTTCCGTGAAAGCTATATTTTTCAACAAGGCCATGTCGTAGTCATCAAGACCTGGCCCATGAAAGAAATCGACCTTGGCGTCTCCGAGCTGGCCCAAAACCTCTTCGCTAAAATAGCTCGGGTTGAAGTAGGGTTGACCGGAGCGAGGATTCTTGTTGATAAAGAGTGGTCCACCGACAACGTTCGGTTCGTTGAGGTTGTTCGCCTCGCCAATTAGCGCCCGATCCCCGCTCTCCGACAATAGAACGGGCGTTCCCGCGGCGAAGGTGGAGATCCCCGAAAGGTTCCAGCCGCCCAGCACCCGATTGCCGAGCGCGCTCGATCGGAAAGGCCTTTCGATCAGCGCGATGTTGTAACTGGCTACAACGTCGTTGGATACATTAAACCCACACAGGGCATGGCTCAATCTGGGATTCATGAAATTAATCCCTTCACCCCAGGAGGAGGAATCGGTCATGCACTTGGCCCAGGTGTAACCCACCAGGAAACTTGCCCTCCCGCTCACGTGACGGACGCTGAATTGGCCCGAGTCATAATTAGAATTGGCTGTCAATTTGGTAAAGTCAATGTTTTGGAAGTTGGGGCCGAACGGGCCGCGGGTGCTGTTTACCACACCGCCGCCAACGGGATAATAGACACCATTTTCCCCGTTAGGCCCGCAAGTGGGCGTGCCCGGCATAACCTCGCTGGCCTGGCTCAGCGAGAGGCAGAGAGCCGCATTGCCCGGATTGCCCTCGAGGCTACCAAGTAATTCATGGCCCTGATTGCCGACGTAGCTGAGGCTGACCATGGTGTTAGCACCAAGTCCCCGCTGCACGGAGAGCTCGTAGGATTCGGTGTACGGCGTCTTGTTCAAATGCCAGAAGCCCGTGGGCTCAAGTGGCTCCAGCTTTGCCCAGTCAACGTTGTTATCCGGATGGCTGGGGGAGAGGTTATGCGGCGGAAAGGTGTAGGGGAACTGTTGCGGACGTTGATTGCCGGTAGCGCGATCGATGTAGGGCGTCGCGAACAAGGTAGGGACCGCCCCCACATAGTAGTCTCCATACGGCACCCCACCCACTTCCTGGAACAGCGTCTGATCCTGCACCGAGGTGTAATAGACGCCGAATCCGCCGCGGATGCTCGTCTTTCCCGGCCCGCCCAGCAGCTTGCCTAACCATCCACTTGAGACACCCGGCGTATAGGCAAAGCCAAAACGAGGCGAAAAATTCAAGTACCGCGTGTATGCCAGCGAAGACGGTACGCCCGGATCCCCTGGATACACCAGCCCCAGCGGCGCGCCGGGAAAGACCTGCGATTGTTCTCCGAGAATTTCCGTTTTAACCTCGTTATACGAATCCGACCACGGCTGGCTGAACTCCCAGCGCAGTCCATAGTTCAGTGTCAAGCTCTTCCTCGCGCGCCAGGAATCCTGCCCGAAAAGTCCCATGTATTTTGTGCGGTTGGAGAGGAATTGTTCGCTGGATTCTCCAAATATTGCCGGCGCTCCGATGAGGAAATCGGCAAAATCGAGCCCCGTTTCCGCACCGGTGAAGTTGAAGTCCGTGGCTGTGATGTAATTGCGCTCGGCGATGCGATCGAAGTGAAATTGGGCGCCAAATTTCAGCGAATGAGTGCCGTAGATTTTTGTGAGAGTGTCCTGGGCTTCATAGGTGTTGTCAGTTTGGCCGGTCGCACTTGTTATGCCGATGCTGACGCTATTTAAAAAGATATCTTGCACGCCCACATACGGTGTGGGGAGCACGATCCCCTCCCCGCCTTCGACGAAGCCTTGCGACGACAAGGACACCCCCAACCCGCCGACCGGTTGGGTGACGATGGTGGCCATCCGCATGTAACTGATCGTTGCATCGTTCACTACGCTCGCGCTAAAGACCTTTGTGTCGTCGATCACCGCGAGCTGTGCGCGCAACGGTGTGCTGGAACTGAAGCCCGGCATCATACCAGACGGGGAGTCCTGGGGGTTCAGCACGCTGGAATTGTCGAGCAAATAGTAGAGGCTTACCCGGCCAAAATGGGTCTGTGTGTCGCCCCGTACACTGCCCTTATCGTCCTGCAGCGTTTCATTGAAGGCGGTGGTGGAGTAGTAGTTCGTACCCGGCACATTCGGCGCTAAAATGTACTTCTTCAGTTGTACCGCTGGCGCCGCCCACGCGCTCTGCGGAATGATGGCGCCCGGAAACACGCAGGTGGCGCTGGTACACCCGGTCGTATAGTATGGCTCACCCGCAGTCACGGTGTAGCCGAGTTCGTTCGATAAGGTCTGCGCCCAGAATGGACCCCCTACAGTACCTGTGAGACTGCTGGACAGGGCGGAGAAATCTCCCGTCTGTTCCGCCGTCGAGGGCACTGGGATATTGCCCGTAGCCACGCCTTCGGTCAGACGCGTTCCCTGGTAATCCCCAAAGAAGAACATCTGGTCGTGCCGGATCGGCCCGCCAATGGTGCCGCCAAATTGGTTTTGATCGTATGGGCCCCGGGTGGATTGAAAGTATTGGCGCGCATTGAAGTCCGTGTTGCGCAAGAATTCAAAGGCGGAGCCGTGCAACTCGTTGGTGCCGCTCTTCGTTGCGACATTCACCTGGCCGCCGCTGAAGTTGCCGTACTCGGCATCGAAGTTATTGGTGATGATGCGGAATTCCGCGATCGAATCCAGATCGGGGATGATTGCCGTGGCGTTCTCTACGCCTTCGTTCACGTCGGCGCCATTGACCATGAAGCCGTTAGCCGTCTCGCGCGATCCATTGACCGAACTGTTGCCGGCATCGAGGTCGCCGGAGACGGTGGAACTTGACCCTTCGGCCACAGCCTGATAGGGCGAGACTCCCGGCTGGAGCGCTAGCAGGTCGGTGAAAGCGCGCCCATTGAGCGGCACAGCGGTCATCTTCTCGCCCTCAATGACCTCTCCCATCTGCGAACTCTCGGTTTCCACCTGTGCGACTTCGGTGGAAACAACCACCTGCTGCGATACGGCTCCGACTACAAGCACAACGTCCGCGGTCAGGGCAGAGTTAGCGTTAATCAAAAGCCCCGTCTGCTCAAATGCCCTGAAACCCGGTTGCGTCACCCGCAGGTTGTAGGCGCCGATCGGCAGGTCGGGGAAGCTGTAGAACCCGCTGCCATTCGTCACCGCGGTGCGCGCAACGCCTGTCTGGACATTGAGCGCTGTCACTGTGGCGCCTGGTATGACAGCCCCGCTCGCGTCCTTGACCAAGCCAGAGATACTGCCGGTTATGGCTGCGTGTGCGGAAATCGCAAACAGCAGCATCAACGTCGCAACAATCAAGTGGTGCGGCATCTTTTGACGGTACGGCATCGACGGACCTCCTCCTATTTCGGTTTGCAGTGGACCGTTGTAATGAACCACAGCGACTCGTGTTTCGCTGAAATAGGGATCGGGGAAGCGAATTAGACCGCAGAGAAAGTTAAATACAGGGTCTAACGCGAACAACGTCAACTCCAACGAATAATGATGGTAATCTTGCCCAGAATATTCAGCGCGCCGCCAAATCCGACGGCCGCGTCAAAGACAAACGATCACCCTCCGGAGCACTTCTTCGCAGATGCTCAGAATCCGGTAGTGCAGTTAGGATCTTGGGAAAGACTACAACTACCGATGGGTGCACATTAGCCCGGCGGAAAGCAGAAGTCAATGAGAGATTTCAATTATTGGATAGAAATCTCGACACCTGAAGCATAGATGCGAGTCTTAGCCTGCCTCTCACAGATGAAGGTTCATTCCATTGCAACTGTTTACGGCGTCCTTCTCCTTCGGCTCATGCTACCCCGCCTCAGGAATGCCTCATCGAATCAAAATAGCGATTTGCTATCAAATCAAGTGGGCAGGTGCACCCGGCTTGGCAAGTCAACGTATAAAACTGACATCCCGCTGCGCCTTCTGACGCCTCTGTCGGAATTGCCTGTTCGCTGTTTCGCCTTCGTCGCGACCTGCTCTTGCGACCGAGGATTCACATCTACTTCAGCTCGGGGAACCAGCGGACTGCATTGTCGTGGTAGAACTTGCGCAGAATACTCTCAGGCAGCGCCAGCCCCTGCACCTCCCTGCCGCGGCTGGAGCTCACTTTGTCGGTGGCAAGGTAGCGCCAGTCGCGCGCGTAGCCGGCCTCCTCATCCTCCACGGAGCGCTCCATGTTTCCGCCGGGGTAGATGGTGTTGTCCGTGCCGTAGATCAGGCGGTCCTGATACTCCGTCACCAAGGCAATGGCCTCCTCCGTCGGCAACCGCTCGAGAAAATCGAGGCGCGAAGCGACATCCACAGCGAAGTTTGGATATTTGTCGAGCGTGGCGGCGAGCTGATTGAAGTCGGTCTCCATGCTGCCGAAGTGCGCGCCGACCATCTTCAGGTTCGGATTCGCGGCGAGGATGTGATTGCGGGCATCGAGAATCTGCTGCTTGGAAGGGGCGCCGGGGAAGTTGTACATGAACCACTCCGGATGCTCTCGATAGTAGGACTGGTCAGCATCCTTCGGGTCGGGAGGCATCCAGGCGGCGTTGAGATCGGCGATGTGCGTAATCAGCGTCCTGTGATGCGCGGCTATGTCGCGATAGATGGGCTCAAACGCGGGGTCGTCGGGCAGGATATACGCGCCTTTGGCGTTCTTCACCTCCATGCCGACGTTCTTCCACTCCTTCACCGCGATGGCCCCTTCGGCGAAGCTGGCGTTGAGCGTGCGGATGGCGTTCTTTGCGAAGTCGGGATCGTTGAAGCGGTAGGGGTCGAACGAGGTGCAGGCGAAAACATGCCCGGAGCTCTTATGGACGAGATCAAAGACAATCTCGTTCTCCTTCGCAAGGTTGCGGCGCGCGGGCAGGCCGCGGTCATCCACGTCCACTATATCGATCGTGTGCAAGTGCAGCTTCTCCAGCATCGCCACGTAGAGCGGACCGTAGTTATAGATATGAGTGTGGGTATCGATGGGATTCAATGCAGCGAACTGCTGCAGCTCGGCGTCCGTGAAGCCGGCATTCGCGGTAGCTCTCTGCTGCGCGTACACAGCGCTCGACCTGTCCCGAATGGGAGCAGTTACCAGCATGACCAATCCAGCCGCCACAAGCCAACGATGCTTCACGTCCTTCACCTCAGTCTTATCGATACTCAAAATTCGAGGGTAATTATCGCATGAGCTGAAGGCAGGGATGCCGGAGCTGCTGCTTCCTTTAGGAGCGAATTTACCAGAAGCGGAGTTGCTTTATCGAGCGCGGTATAGGACGACCCCATGCGATGGAACAGTGGCACTGATGGTGCTGCCTGTTTTCCTCGTCTTGCCTGTCCACAGGTTTTGCAGCGAATATCTGCCTTTCTTCTCCGGCAGGCCCACGGCAGACGCTTGTACGGAGACCGTTTCTGCCTTCTCCCCGAGGTTGAACAAACCCACGATCGCGTCTCCGTTCAATTCCGTTTTGGCGAACACCTGCTGGTCGCCGGTATTGACAACCCTTTTCGCAGCGATGGAATCCTGGTCAACAGCGAGGACTGAGGTGTTCTTAAGGTACTCGAGATCCTGCTGGTCAAGGTGAGTAAGATCGACGCCCAGGATGAGGGGCGCCGACGCCAGGGCCCACAGGCTCATCTGACTCTGACGCTCGTCTGGAGTAAGACCGTCGTGGCTGCCATTTCCTACCTCGACGGAGTCATAATCGTTCCACCTTCCCGAACCAGCGTAAGGCTGCCATTCGGCCACAAGGTTGAAGCGTTTTGCAATATTTGCCCAGGTGGTGAGTATGTAGCCGGCTTCGGGGTGTTCCCGTGCGCACCTGCCGCATTCGATGTCCGGCGCGAACTCCCATTGATCGGCGTACTTCATTAGCGTCGGGGCCAGGGCCTTTGTAAAGTCCCCCTCTGTGGTGTCGAGGACGATGGGCCGCCCGCTTTGTCGTATGGCCTTCGACCATGCCTCAACGTCAGGGCCGTTGTAGTCTTCAATGCCGTCGATTTTGATGTAATCCACACCCCATGCCGCGAACATATTCACCCATGAATTGGTGTACTCCTGCGCTCCGGGCTTACTGTAGTCAATGCTGACCATGCCCCTGCAGTTGTAGTTTTCCTCTCCATGGGACGGTACCGCAATCTGCGCAGCCGTGTACGGCGTGCCTTCAATCGCGGTGTTCTTGTCTACTGCCTGCTTGGAGATACCCGGAGTCACGTAGATTCCGAACTTCATCCCCAGGCCCTGAACGTAGTCAGCGACTACCTTGACGCCATTGGTATCTCCCTGGGCTGGAAATTTCGTTGAGTCTATGACCCAGCGGCCATAATCGTCCACATTAGGACCCTGCTTGCCCGGGCACTGGTACCAAAAGTCGTCCATGTTGACGTAGTCATAACCGAGTTTCTGCAAGCCGGAGTTGTGCAGCGCTAGCGCCTGAGCTTCCATATTCACTGCCGTGGGGCCCCTTTTGAGGAAGCTCCAGCTACTCCAGCCGAGTACGGGTGAGCGCTCGAGGCCATTATTCTCTGAGTTGGCGTTCTGCGCACCGGCCGCGAGGGTTCCGGCGATCAACGAAACGGCCACCAGTGCAGCCGAAAGAGTCTGTGTCAATTTCCTCATAAACCCCCCTCCTTCTCTATATAACCGGAATCTCCTTTTTGAACCGGGAAACGGCACGATTGTACGCCTTTCTTGGCGGTTCGCGACATGGCCAAACCTTTTTTCGCTGGAACGTCCCCGGCGGCGTGGCTCTCCGCACCGACGCGACTGGAATCGCTCCCTTTTGCGCCCCGTGCTTGCAACACTCCTCCTTCCCCACCCCTGGGCAGTCTGATTTTGGATGTTGACTTGAACCACCCTATCTTCTCTACCCCGTCGGCGCCGCTAGCACGGCGGTCCACCCCAGCATTGCTCCGAATCGCCGCCGATTCAAATGCCCCTCCGCCAGCAAGAGCCAGTGGCGCCCGGCAAGTTTTACCAGCCGCCCCCCGGACTTCACCAACCGGTGCTGCAAGCTCGTCAGCGATCAGTTCTCGGTTCGCCGGGGCGACACAAGCCGTCGCCACAGGTTGCCCAGATTGGCCCGGTTGGCGAAAGGTCTTGATTCTCTTCCCGCCGGACATGGTGGGCTGGCAAGAGGCCGGCTTCAAGCTAGAGACGATATCGGCGCAGGTTTCATATCTGCCCGAAGAATCTGCGTCGGACTAAACATATCCTCGACCGATGGTGCAGTAGCAATCGACATCAATTTGGTCAATGACGAGCGCGGCGGCGACCAGCTCACTACACCCTGCAAAACCCCAGGCCCATCAGCGCCGCGAGTTTCCTCAGCGTCTCCGCCACATGTCCCACACCCACTGCACAGTGATGCGCCGGCCCTTCCGCGTTCCACGCCTCGACAAACGCGCGCGCTCCGGCGGGAAATCTGAACCGGCTGTTGGTGTTCCCAATCTCCAGAATCCGCCCTGCCATGCATTCGCCTTCGGCCGCCACCAGTTTGAACCGCCGCGCCGCATCCTCCACCACCGAAAGCAGCGTCACCGGTCCATACTTCACGCTCATTTCCACTGAAAGTCCGCATCCCACCTTGCCGTGATACACCTTCAGCGGGCGCACCTTCGTCTTGCCCTCGGCAATGGCGACATGCCCCGGCCCGTCGTGCCCCATCAGCACCAATTCGTCCTTGAGGTCCATGGCGTAATACTCGGTGAACGATCCACCTACGCCCAGCGCGTCCAGAATCTTCATCGCCAGCGCGTTCTTCACCTCGAATTCGCCTGCCACCGGAATATGACGCGCCATCAGCAGCGATGCGCCCAGAATGATCGAGCTCATCGTGTCCTCGTTCGCCGCGTTCCCAGACCCCTTGTAGTAGTACGCCATCACCTGCAAGTCGTGCCGTGTTACAAAGGCATCCAACGCCACTGACGTCCTCGCCGCCCGCCGCAGTTCCTCTTCCGAGCAATCTGGCTGCACATCAAAGACCTTGTCAAACTCCGCCATACGCCGTGCTATGTCCTTCGCGCTGGCCTCCTTACGCAGCGCGCTCAGCTCGTCCACCTCCAACAGCTCCACGTGCGTCCCGAATGCAATCGACACTAGGGTCAGGTCGGTCATAACGTCCAGCATGCCGGTGTAGTAGTGGCCCATCAGTCCCAGCCGCGCCGTCGCCAACGCCGCCCGCACCTGCGCCGCCGCCAGCCACTCCTCAACCTGGCGCCAGGTTGCCTCGTCGTCCAGCGCGCCTGTCACCTGGTGGATTGGAATCCCGGCTCGCATCATCACGTTGGCAATCTCCGGAGCCGGGCACGACGAGCAGTGCGCCAGCCACTCCCCAGTCATCGCCGTGCGATCCGTCAGCTGGTTGAAAGCCACATAGTCGATCGCCGCTTCCGGCTGCAGGTTCAGCACAATCACCGGCACGCCCGCCCGCTGCACCAGGGGCAGCACGGTGTTTGAGAGAGCATAGGTCGTCACATACAGGAACAGGACATCGATATCGTGGCGCCGACATTGGCGTCCTGCCTCGCGCGAGCGCTGCGGCGTATCCACCAGGCCCAAGTTCACCACCGCCACGCCGGGCCGCGCCAGCCGCTTTCCAACGCGCGCAACGTACCTTTGTAGCCGCTCCTCAAGCCCCGCAAACTGGCTCCAGTAGTCCTCAAGCCCAATCCCACAGACACCTACCCGCAGCGCAGGTTTGCTCTTCATCGCCTCGGTCTCATCTCGTCGCGTTCATTACCAGCCCACCACCGCCACTGCAAACGGCGCCAGCGTAATTTTCCCATCCGCGGGCTTCACACTCCGCGCCGGACCGTCTCCCGTCTCGCCGTCCACCACCTGCGCGCTGGCCCGCGCAGCATTCGCCAACGGAACCCCGATCGCATGGTCTCGCTTGTTTGCGAGCAGCAGCCTCCGCCCCGCTGGCGTCTCAAACGCCTGCGCCGCCACGTCCTGCGAGCCGAACTCCGTCTCCACCAGCTTGTCGCCCGGATGGAACGCATCCTTGATCAGCTTCAGCACCCAATACCGTGGATTCGGCTTGTTCTGCGTCCAGTCCATCATGCTCACACTTGGGAACTGCGTCGGATACCCCACCAATTGCGACATCCCCGCGATGTCAATCTGCAGCCGCGCGAGCTCGATGTAAAGGTAGGCGTACAACGACCCGCATGCATTCCAGTACGCTTGCGGTGGCGGCGCGTCGTCTCCCGGCTGGTTGTCCGTGGGCAGAATCGCACCCAGCTCGTCCAAGTCGGTCTCGGTCTCCGGCGAAAGCCGCATCCGGATCGCCTCCGCATAACGAACTGTGTTCAGAAACCCATCCGCCTGGTCAAAAAACGTGTATTGCCAGTTGTCCACCTTCTGGTCGCGCGTCGGCGAGGCGTAAAAGTGGTAGGAAATGTAGTTAATCGGAATCCCCGCTTTATGATTCGCGTGATTGAGGAAGTATTCAAACCAACGCGGACTCGCGCTCGGCGTCGCGAGCGCCAGGCCCATGAATTTCGTCTTCGGTGACACCTTGTGAATCGCGCTTACAATTGCGTCATAGAGCACCGTGTACTGCTCAGGCGTCATCTTGTGCTCAAAGTCCACTTCGTTGAGCACCTCCCAAATCGGGATCTTGTAGTGGTAGCCCGACTCGCGCCGCACTCCGTTCTCGTCAGTGAACCCGCCGTCCACATACCAGCTCACAAGCCGGGCATAGTAGTCGCCGAGTTCCTTGCCGCTCGGCTCGCGCAGTTCCGTTCCCTGTGTGTACCGCCAGTCCACCTGGTTTGGATCGGCCGGAAAGGTTACCGGCTTCTCCGTCTTGAACAGCCACGCCGGAATCGTCGAGAAGTTCATCACTGTGGCGTGTCCTTCCGTCGCGGCAAAAAACTCTTTCGCCATCGGATCGATCAAGCTGAAGTCCCACGAGGTCTTCTCTGATGTCGGCGCCTGCAGTTCGGCCACCGCCAGCCTTGGATACGGCAGCCACGGCACGTAGCGCACGTCTTCAGCACCCAACTTCCGCAGCGCCTTGAACGCAGCCGCGCCCAGCGCCTGCCCCGGCCGAAGCGGCGGATTCACCACCACCTGAAGCGTTGGCATGGTCTTCGACACCACCGTCACTTTGTCCCAATGGATGGTCAGTTTCGGTGATTGTTGCGCGTGCAGAGCCATCTTTGCGCCCAAGCTTGCGAAGATTGCGCCCGCCAGACAAAGCCTCGCTTTACGAAAAGTTCTGTCACTCGGCAAAGACAATGCGATCATACAGATCTTGATAGTTTCCACCGGAGAGATTATAGGATAAGGACGAGCAAGGCTATAGGCGAAGCCGCCTTTGACGCCAACCAGGTGTTCAAGTGGCGTCGCATGTATCAGGGTGGAGGACTCGTTGAAGCTTCTTCCTCGGGCGCCGCGCTCATTCCGGATGTGATGTCCGCTCCTTCTGAACCGGCGAACCGGGCGCGAGACGTTGCCGCACAGGAACAGACATCGTCGACCGGCGCAGTTCACATTGAGTTCTTCGTCATCTTCCTCTTTTCTTCGTCCAAAAAGTATTCCAAAATGGACGAATCCAGGAGGTTGCCGGCGCTCACCAATTCCTCATTCGTGAAGGCCCGTAACTCACTCTCGCGCATGAAATTCGATGCGCATCGTCCCGTCCCCACAGATTGCGTAACGAGCCTCACCGCCTGTACTCCAACAAAGAGGTCTTTTATGACCAGAGTCGCCGCCACGATTCGAATAAAGAATTTCTGTGTGACGGGCGTCACCGCTCGTGTTCCAAGGACGTAGGATTGTGGACCTGTGATGATGCTCCGTTCATAAGCAGGGCCCCTATGAAAATCCATCGAATAGTGCGAGGGTGTGATAGCGACAAAGTGGGACCGGGTTTGTTCAGAACATCCGCGATATTTCCTTGTCTCTGTCAAACTTGGCACTAAAAGCAGTCACCGGGATGGAGCAACAACAAGCGATAAAGCTGATTCGCGAGGAGAACCAATGTCGAAGAAGAACGTTGATCGGAGAGCATTTCTGAAGGGCGCGGCCTTGGCCGCTCTGGCGCCCACCGCGCAGGCCGCCCCGGCTGCGTGCAAGTGGGATAAAGAAGCCGACG
>JASHTU010000095.1 GCA_030040395.1 Acidobacteriaceae bacterium | reverse complement strand
GGACCTTCGCGTAACCCTCGGTGACGCCACCACCACCGCGACCCTGGCCAAAATCGACCCCGACACCGGCCTGCCGCAGGACCTCGGCCCCGGTTCGTTGAAGTTTCTCACCGCCACTCTGCGACATCCTTTTCGCTTCGGCAGCTTCCAGGCGGTCTTTTCCAAAGCTGATGCGCGCCTCGCCGCCACGGCGTCCTCTCCCGCTATGCCCACGCCCGAGGCGCCGCGCACTATCCTCGATGTCCTCGCAACCCTGGAGCGGATGCCGCTTGGCCTTGAGGGCCGCGCCGAATACGAGTACGTCGGCCACAAGCTCCTGGACCTCGGTGGATTCGAGGCCGTTCCCGTCGGTGAAACGCGCGTCGCCCTGGTCCGCTCCCTGTTCCATCGCCGGCTGGACCTCGGCGCGGACGGCATGTTGGGCCGCGGTTACACCGGCCAAACCACTGAAACCTTCGCACCCGGATGGCAGGTCAACGGCCCTCCGCCGTTTTGTTCCGGTGGAGTCTCCGGCGTAGCCAATGATTTCGATTGCGGCGCGGTCGAGCGAGCCGTCGGCGTCCGCCTGCCCTCCTTCGTGAGCCTTTCCGTCTCCTGGCGGTTCTCTGGCCAACGCTGAAGCCATTCGGGCGATTGGCGTCTGCCGCGAATGTCTTCCCGGCGCTCAGTTGAATCTGGACACGCTCCCTGCGATGGTTTCGCCTGCCGCCAGTCACTTGCGCGATCGCGATCTCCCGGAGATGATGGGGTGCAACGCATTTTCTTGCCAAAGCTGGAGCCACAATGCCCATCCCCGTCCTGAGACCGACCGCGGCCCGCGCCGAGACGTTTGCTGGCGTCACCTACCACATCGAAGGCGAACTCGTCCCGGTGCTTCATCTTGAACTGGGTGGGACACCCGTGTACTTTGAGCACTACATTCTTCTCTGGAAGGACCTCAATGTTCGAATCGGCGTCAGACCCCTCAAGGGAGCCTTGAAACGCGTGCTGGCCGGAATGCCCGTTTTTCTAACCGAAGCCAGCGGTCCAGGGCAGATGGGATTCAGCCGTGACGGCGCAGGCCATATCTTCGCCATCCATCTGGGCCGCGGCGAAGGACTCGATATGCGCGAGCACCAGTTCCTCGCCGCCACCGGAACCGTGGACTACTCGTTTACGCGCGTCAAGGGTGTATCGAATATGCTGCTGGGCGGCACAGGATTCTTCATCGACCATTTCCGTGCTCTTGATGGAGATGGCGTCGTGTGGGTGCACGGTTATGGAAACGTCTTCGAAACCACCCTGGGCGCCGGAGAGCAAATCGACATTGAGCCTGGCGGCTGGGTTTACAAAGACCCCTCGGTGCAAATGGAGACACAGCTCCAAAGGCTGACGACAGGCTTGTTCGCCAGCGCGGGCAACCTGGTATGGAACCGCTTTACCGGCCCAGGACGAGTTGGACTTCAGTCCATGTATGTGCACATGCCGACGGCGGAATAAGACACAGGATTCCGGCGCCATAGCGCTTCACTATCTGCTGCATACCGACGCCGGGAACTCATGCGGAGTCCCTCTTCAGTAAGCTTGCAACTGGTCGAGCGGCAGGCGGACGCGAAAGCAGGTCGAACCGGGCTCGGAGCGGACGCTGATGTGGCCGCGGTGTTTACGCACGATGCGCATGGCGTAATCCAGGCCCAGGCCGAGGCCGCGGCCGGCCTTGGTGGTGAAGAAAGGCTCGAAGATCCGCTCCTGAAGCTCAGGAGGGATGCCGGGACCGGTATCCCAGATTTCGACCAAAAGCATGTCGACTTCGAGGCGGCAGCCGAGGCGGAGAAGGCCCTGATTGCCGAGGGCGTCGAGTGCGTTTTCGATGAGCGCCGTCCACACCTGGTTGAGCTCGCCCCCGTATGCGCTGATGCGAGGCAGGTTGGGCTCGTAGTCGCGCTCGATCTGCACGCGATCCATGCGCGAGGCGAACATCTGCAGGGTGGCGTCGAGCCCGGCGGGCACATCCACTTCGAGAATCGGCGCGCGGTCCATGTTGGAGTAGTCCTTGACCGCGTCAATGAGGTCGAAGATGCGGGCGGTGGATTGGACAAGCGCGTCGGCGGCGCGCGAAGAACGCAGAAAACGGGCGAAAAACTGCAGGTCGACAGCCGTTTCGTAAGGGCCAAGAAGGCCGCGCAGCTCATCGAGGTCGGCGGTGGTCACGCCCTGCTCGACCAGCGGCGGCGCCACTTCAGACGCGTCTTCGACGCCCAGAGCGGCAAGCCAGGCGCGGATGGACTCGTCGCGGGCGATGAAATCGATGGCGTTGGGCTCTTGCAGCCGGGAACCGCGGCCAAGGATCTTCTGCTCCCAAACCTCGATGGCGGCAATCTGCTCCTCATTGAGGTGGAGGTTGACCAGCTTGAAGCGGTTAGCTCGGTTGGCGCGCAGGGCCGCGAGCAGGCTGGCGGCGGCGCGCTGCGCGGCGGAGGCGGGGTTGTTCAGCTCGTGAGCCAGGTTGCCGGCCAGCTTGCCGAGCGCGGCGAGCTTCTCGGCTTGCTGCTCGATGCGAGTGACCTCGCGGACGCGATCGAGCAGCACGGAAACCGCGCGCTGCCCCATGGAGGGGATGGCTTCGAGCATGTCGGGAAAGACAGAGCGGTGAATGAGCAGGGCCCACAGGGGCGCGATGGCGAATCCCTGGCCGCCGTAGGTTTTCATGCGCGAGAAGGGCAGCAGGCCGGTGATTTGCGCCGCGCGGCCGATGAACAAGGCCATAGGACCGCCCTGTTGACGGCGGACGTGGATTTCGCCTTTGAGGATGATGGCCATGTGCTCGGCCGGAGCGCCTTCGTCGAACAGGATGTCGCCGCTGTTAGCGACCAGCTCCTGCCCGTGGCGGGCTAGCCAGAAGCGCTCTTCGAAGGTCAATCCCTGAAGAGGCGCAATGTGGTCCAGTGCCGCGGCGATTTCTTCGACCGGCGTGGGCGATGCGGGGGCGGTGATGGTTAGAGAAACCATGCGGGAACCTCCGGGGCGCAGTTTCAGAATAGACGACGGGGTGTGCAAATCGAGATCGGGGCTGGCCGCTGACGCACGGTTTCCGTTGCGCCGTGGAGACAGTGGAGCGCTGGCGGGCAGGGCCAGCCGGCGCGGGGTAGAGCAATCGCCGGCTGCGGCGAGGGCTCCATGCTGCGGTCAACCGAGGCAACGCAGGGGTAGGAGTTTGCGCAAGCGGTCGTCGCGCAGATAAATCCCTGCCCAGGCCAATAGGCCGAAGAGGACAGGGAAGTCGGTCTCAAACAACGAGCTCCCTGCACGCATTTGAAT
>JASHTU010000094.1 GCA_030040395.1 Acidobacteriaceae bacterium | reverse complement strand
CCCGCAGCAAGGAACAGTACAAATCCCATTAGAACCAGAGTTACGGCAGATTTGAGCCACATTTTTGCCTTAGGGCTCTTCATGACCTAATCATAGGACTTCGGAGAGGATGGAGGCATCGTACCCATTTACTTCTTTCCGATCTTCTTGCCGTGGCATAACGATAGCCGCTGTGCTCAACCAAGCGATTGAAGACGTTCTTCGGCCTGGCGGATGCGGGCGAGGCAAACCTCGCGGCCGAGAACAACCATGGTTGCAAAGAGCGGCGGCGCGTTCTTGCGTCCGCACACGGCCACGCGGATGGATTGGAAAGCCTGCCCGGCCTTCAAACCGAGTTCAGAGGCTGCCGCGCGCAGAGCGCGATCGAGCGAGTCGGGATCGAAGCTGGTGGAAGCCAGCACCTGCTCCGCTTTTGCGAGCACGCGCGCGGCGAGCGCCGCATCGCCCTTCTGCGGGATCAACTCCGTCGCGTCGTACGGGGCCAGCTCGGTAACAAAGAAAAAATCCGCCGCCGAAGCGGCCTCGCGCAGCAGCTTGATGCGCTCGCGGATGAGCGGCGTGACGGCGGCGACCTTCTCGGGCGTCGCAGAAAATCCCGCGCGCGCGAACACCGGCTCCAGTTGGCGCGCCAGTTCGTCCACCGGCAGGGCGCGAATATGCTCGGCGTTCAGCCACACGGCCTTGGCGTCGAACGAGGCGAATTCCGAAGAGCTCAAGGCTGTTTCCGTGAGGTTCACCACCGCATTCGCCCGGTTCACGCCCTCCAGCGAGAACAGCTCGACCAGCTCATCGAGCGTCATGAATTCGCGATCGTTTTTCGGCGACCAGCCCAGCAGGCACAAAAAGTTGATGAAGGCCTGGGGCAGAAAACCGGCGTCGCGATACGTGGTCACGCTCACCACTGGCCCATGCTTGCGCTTGGAGAGCTTGGCGCCATCCGGCGCCACCAGCAGCGGCAGGTGCGCGAACTGCGGCGGCTGCACGCCCAGCCCCTCGAAAATCAGCAGGTGCTTGAAGGTGTTGGTCAGGTGATCCTGGCCGCGGATGACGTGACTGATGCAAGGTCGGCGTCGTCTACGCATGAGGCGAGATGGTAGGTGGGTAGGCCGTCCGAACGCAGAAGGGCAAAGTCCTCGACCTCGTCGGCTCCCTTGGATTGCAGGCCGTAGACGGCGTCGTCGAATTGGAGTGTTCGGCCGCGGCTGCGCGGGACGCGATAGCGGAGGGCAAACGGCTCGCCCGCGGCGGCGCGGCGATCGCTCTCTTCACGAGAGAGGTCGCGCATGACGGGGCTGAAAAGCCAAGCGCCCTGCGCGGATGACTGCGGATCGTCGCCGGCGTGGGCCGGCGTGAAGTCGCGATAGGCAAGGCCCTTGGCCAAAAGATCCTCGGCGGCCTTGCGGTGTAAGGCGAGGCGTTCGGATTGTTTGTACTCTTCGTCCCAGTCGAGACCCAGCCAGCGCAGGCCCTCAAAGATGGACTGAACGCTGGCCTCGGTGTTGCGCTCCTCATCGGTGTCGTCCAGGCGCAAGACCATGGTTCCTTGGTTGTGGCGGGCAAAGAGCCAATTGAAGATAAAGGTGCGGGCGCTGCCGACGTGCAGGAAGCCGGTTGGCGAAGGCGCAAAACGGACACGGGGGGGCGAAACGGAGGGCATTGGATCGGGCATCGTGCGCGTTGCTTTCCTTTCACGGTGCTACCGCACTGTGCCCGGAGCGGGCGGTCAGCGAACACCCTCAACTCTGCGGCGGAAGCGGCTGCTGCGGAGGCACAGGTTGCGGCGGATAAGGCGACTGCGGCTGCCAAAAGACCGGCGGCGCGGGCACAACCTTCCAATCGGCAAAGGCGAGCACGTAAATCAGCGCCAAATTGCCCAGGGGCACAATGTTGATGAGCGAAAGCCAGGGAGAAAAGCCGGCCTTCTTGCAAATGAACCAGAAGGGCACGACCACGATCGCGATTCCAATCAGAATGAGGATGGGAAGAATCGCCAGGAAAGTCATCACGAGGTGCTGGACCATTTGCTGGACGGCGGCGGGATTGGGCTCCTGCTGCAGAATCAACGCAAGACTGTGCATAGAAAACGCTCCGGGTTGGAATGGGAGTCCGCAGCCAAGGTACAGCGAAAGCCGCTGCTCCGCAAGCGAAATCAGCGCGCGGCCCGGTTACGATTCATAGGCCGGGATTCGCCATCCCTCTGGCATGAACCGATTTTTCAAGTAATATCTTCGGTGTCGTACACCGGCGCCGCGCGCTTCCTGGGTGGGCCGCCGTGCACGGAGGAGAGGAGATCGTCGACTACGTCCTCAAGTTGTTGCTGGCTCTCGATGGCCGCGCTCATGGTTTTCAAATCGTCCGACTCCTGGATGCGCTCGACCAGAGCCACCGCGTGGCATTGAGCGACGTGATCCAGATTCAGGCCCTCCGGGGTCTTGGCCTTGATGCTCACCTGGTCGATCTCGACGCCCAGCAGGTCGGCGACGTGGGCGCGCATTTCGGCGGCGAGGGGCGCGATTTTGGGCGCGGCCAAAACCAGAGTGGTGTCCACGTTGGCTACGCGATACCCGGCGTGTTGCAACTCCTCGAGCGCGGTGTTCAAAAAGATCGCCGAATCGGCGTCTTTCCAGCGCTCGTCGCCGGGCGGAAAGAAGCTGCCGATGTCGCCGGCGGCAATGGCGCCTAGAAGCGCGTCGGTGATGGCGTGCAGCAACACGTCGCCGTCGGAGTGGCCGGCGAGGCCTTCGGGGTGATCCAGCGTCATGCCGCCGATGCGCAGGGGCACGCCGGGTTTGAATAGGTGCGAATCAAAGCCGACTCCGATTCGTGTCTCCATGGTCTCCGTGCCTGTCCCACGTCTTTAGCCTGGCTGCCCAGCCGAGGGGGCGGCCATGCGATCTACCCCGCGGAATGAACGAAGCGACGGCGCCACGCGCATTGAATTCATATCCCTGCGCGGGGATCGCCGTGTCTTGCCTGGGGCGCCCCTCACCGCGCGCGCTGGTGAAGATAAAACTCGGCCAGCTCCAGGTCGCCGGGCTGCGTAATCTTCAGATTAACCTGAGAACCGGGAACAACGGCGACCGCATGGCCGGCGCGTTCGGCAACCGAAGCCTCGTCGGTGCCCACAAATCCATCCGCCGCGGCCTCGGCAAAAGCGCTTTCGAGCAGCCCATAGCGGAAACCTTGCGGGGTCTGCGCCAGCACGATAAATTCGCGCGGTATGGTCGCGGTGATGAGCGCCCCGTGCGCCGTACGTTCCACTTGCTTGATCGTATCCACGGCCGGCAGACCCACAATGGCAGCCCCGTGCTCGGCGACCGCGTCGATGGTGCGCTCGATGGTGGCGGCGTCGATGAGCGGCCGCACCGCGTCGTGCACCAGCACAATGTCGTCAGGCCCGGCAGGCAAAACCGCCAAGGCGTGGGCAACCGATTCCTGGCGTTGGTCGCCGCCCTCAACCACATGCACGCGGGGGCCAAACCCATACTCGGCAATCTGCGCCTCGACGCGCTCCATTTCGGTGTTACGCACGGCCACATAGATCGCCGTAACCCGCTCGACGGCGGCAAAGGCGCGCAGGGAATGGATCAGGATCGGAACTCCGTCGAGGGCGAGGAATTGCTTGGGCTGGGGTCCAGCCATCCGCCTGCCCATTCCCGCGGCGGGAAGAATCGCGAACACCTGCATGACGTGTGGAGTATAGCACCGGGAAGCCAGCTTTCAGGCGCCAGCTTCTTGCGCTTCAAATCATGAACAGAACGAGTTCAACAAATTTCCAGGGCGCTCCTAACAGATTGAGAGTGGCTCGCGGGTCAAGCCGGCAACGAGGGGAAGAGGGACAATAACAGCAAGTTGGCTCCGCTCTGGCGGAAGGGCAAGTTCGCCAGTTGGCGATCGTAACCGGTTAAGTTTCCCTCGAAAATGTTGAAGCAGAGTTTTCAGGATTTGAGCGGTAAGAATCGAATCCCAGGTTCCGGGGCGACTGGCATCGAAGTCCATGGGGTCTGGCCATGTACTTTTCAGTTACTCCCCCTACCCCTCCCCCCTTTCGTGGTTAAGTGCTTTGTTTGCAATCACTTATACTAATTAGTACTGGGTCTAAATTATTGATAATAAAGGAGTTAGATCCTAAAATCTTCAATAATAAGGACTTACGGCCAATTTTGGGGCGTTTTGCCTTGCTTTCGGTGCAGTC
>JASHTU010000093.1 GCA_030040395.1 Acidobacteriaceae bacterium | reverse complement strand
TTCGGAGGTCAGCGGCGCCGCCGTGTGCTATGCGCCAACTGTTGACTTTCTGCGGCGGGCGGCGGATGAGCAAAGGAACTTGCTGATTTGCCGTGAGCACCCGTTTTTTCTGCACGGCGGTGCGAATTATAGCTACACCAGCGAAGGGCTCGAAGCCGCAACCAAGGATGATCCCGTGGTGACGGCGAAGCGCGACTTCATTGCTTCGCACAAGCTCATGGTGTATCGGTATGGAGCGGCGTGGGACCAGTTTCGGCCGCATGCGCAATCGGCGGCGCTGGCAAAAGCACTCGGGTTGCGGTCGATCGACTGGCCCATAGGGGACCGTTCGCGCGCAGTGGTGTGCAACCTTGCGAGCGCGACGACTTTATTGGCGCTGGCGAATATCGCGGTCGAAAAACTGCAGTGCGCTTCGCCGCGAACCGTGGGCAGCTTCAACGCAAGCGTAAACCGGGTTGCCGTGATTGCGGGCGAAACCGATCCGAAGGAAGCTTTGGCCAGGGTGTTGTCAGACGAGAAGATTGACGGTGTAATTGCGGGCGCAGGCGGGACGATTGATGAAGTCGACGGCGCAATTTCCTATTTTCGCGACGTGATGGCGACTGGACGGAAGATCGGGCTGCTGGCGTTGGGCTACGGGCCGTCAGAAGGACCGGGCGCCGAGGAAATGGCGCAGTGGATGCAGGGTGTTTTGCCGGATCTGAATATCGTCTGGTGGCCTACGCCGGATCCAAGCTGGATTCCGAACGCGTAAGAGCCGCGTGCAAGAAACGCTCACGAAAAGGTGACCAAGATGGAAAACGAAATTAGCCGCCGTGAATTCATGCAATGGATGAACCTGGCTTTGGTAGCCGGTGCGGGCTTGACTATGCGCGCTTCGGCGCAGGTCGGCATCACCGCGGGCGAGGTGGTTGATCGAATCAAGACGAAGCTCGCCACGGCTGGGGTCACGTGGAGATCATCTTACTTTGATGGTTTTCACCTGGGCGGTCCTGAAGTTCAGGTGATGGGCATCGCCGTTACATTTCAACCCGGGCTCGACGTGCTCCAGCGAGCAGCCGCAAAGGGAAAGAACTTTGTCATCTGTCATGAGTCGACGTTTTGGGATGGCTTCGATCCTCCGCAGGTGATGGTGGACGATCCGGTGCATCAGGCGAAAATCAAGTTTGCAGCGGACCACAAGATGGCGGTATGGCGGATTCACGATCATTGGCATCGCATGAAGCCGGATCCTATCTTCATGGGACTGGCGCGCCAGCTGGAGTGGACATCGTACTACGATTTGACCACGCAGCCGCGGCGCTACGCGATTCCGGAGAAGACGCTGGAACAGGTGGGTCGCCACATCCAGGAAAAGCTGAACACAAAGAACGTGGTGATCGTTGGAGATCGTAATCTTCCCGTCAGGACCGTGGGAGATTGCATTCACATTTTGTCCAGCGTGTTGCCGGCGCTGCATAGCTGTGACGTCGCGCTGGTGGGCGAAACGCCGCAGCATGATTCCTTCGAATATGTAAGAGACGCAGTGAGCCTCGGCGAGAAAAAGGGGTTGATCATGATCTCCCACGAGCGACTTGAAGAGTGGGGCATGGAGGATTTTGTGGGTTGGCTAAAACCCATCTTTCCGGAAGTGCCCATTGAGTGGGTGCCGACCGGAGATCCGTTTGAGGTTCCACCGGTGAGGATATAGCCCGCGGGGAAGCTGGATGGCGTTCCCGGGTGGGTGGGTCGGCCAATCCTGCCACGCGCCGAATCTCTCCGACTTGCCTCGGGTTGTTAAGCGTTTCGAGATATTACGTATTTGTGTCCTGCGACTGTCGGAAAAATTATGCACTCGCCGTTGTCCCTGTCGACTTGAACCGGCACGGCTTCCGCCTTTCCAATCTCGCGAACGACAAACTTCATCCCCGGCCAGGGATTCATCACGCGGCATTCATGGTCGCGCCGCGATTCAATCTCGACGTAGTAAACCCCATCTGCATTCTTGCAGGCGGAAACCAGAAAGCCGCCGCGCGCCTGGAAACCGCGAAATGCCACTTCGTCCTTCTTTGAGAACGCGTCGACGTTCGGTGGGTCCCACCCTGGCGCCGGAAACAAGTGAATGCGTCCGCTGCGGCTGTTGAGCAGCAGTTCGGGATCGGTCCCGGTTCTTCTTCTGTTGTTGAGCGAGGCTGCTCGGGTTGCGGCGCCATATTCGTTTCCTGTAGGCGGATCCGGCGCCGGTGGCGTTACGCCCAAAACAATCAGTGTTGGATCGGTGCTCCCGGAGGGCAACATCTCAACACTACGGATCATCATCTCCCGCTGTTCGTGCGGAGAATCGAGATTGATCTCGTCGGCCAGAAGCGCAGGATACGAAGCAGCATCTCCAAAGTGGTCAAGAGGAAACCGTATCGGCTCCAAACCGGGCATCTCCGCGAAAACCTTTCCTTCCGGTCTGTCCCAGGTTGGATAGGGCGCTATTTGCGCCGCCACTTCTCGCCAGTTCTCGCGTAAATCGGCGTCCACTCCGAGGAGTTCAGACGCATCCGCCGCACGCGTCAGCGCCCAGCGGAACATGCAGAGGGAACTGATGACATCCTTGTTGCGCGCAAACCTCGGATAGAAGCCCCAGCACTCCTCTTGCATGCTGGGAACAATGTGATAAAAGCCATCCTCACCCTTTTTTGCGTATGCGGCGTAAAAGAGCGCCATTTGTTTCATGAGCGGGTAGCATTCTTCGCGAAGAACTTTGATGTTCCCCCCGTAGTCCCATTCGTCCCAGGCGGGCCGAATAATTTGAGCCATCGTGCCCAAACAGAATTCGAGGGTGATCGTAGTATGGACATACTTATCGGGTTTGACCGGCGGAAGATACCCATGAGAGATCAGCATGCCGGGCAAGCCGAACATATATTCAGCATTCTCTTTCGCGCCCGGCATCCAATGCCACACGATCTGCTTCCACATATCCTCGCTGTCGCCCCAGTTGCGAACGAATCGGGATGTAGTGAATATTTCGTTGTAGCAAGGCGCGCTGTCATAGTCCTGAATATCCATTTCCAGTGCGGCATAGGATGCGCTGCATTCGAATTGCCGCATGTCGGTCTTCGTGCCGCCACCGTGGCTGTCGGTGTAACTGCGGTAGATCTCGCGAATGTCGTCGCTGCAAGCGGCGCCGCTGTCGCCATGAAAGATGCGTCCGTTTTCACGCCGGTCGTAGAAATCCGACCACCATTTGGCGTTTTCCTTGACGACGCCGTCAAAGCCGCCTGTTACTTCGGCTTCGGCTAAGCGCTTTTTCCCCAAGGCCACCAGATCGGGGCCGTCTATAGTCGTCACAATCGTGACCAGGGCATCCAGTTTTCCATTGCTTCCCGGCGCAAGAGTCGCCGTCGCGGCTGCCCCTGGCGCCTCGGCGATGGAGGGCCTTATCAAGCCAGGCATGTCCCAAGGCATGGGTGGATCCGGAGGCGGAGTGCCCAAGCCGGTCTTGCCTTCAAGAGATTCCAGTTTGGCGTCTGCCGGTGCGGAAATCACACCCATCAATACGTATTCAAAGCCTTCAGGGAAGGTCTTTTCCGCCGGCATCCT
>JASHTU010000092.1 GCA_030040395.1 Acidobacteriaceae bacterium | reverse complement strand
ACTCCACCGGGAATCGCTAACGATCTGCCCCGCCCAACTGGCGCTTTGAGCGGTCCCACTTGTCCGTCGGACGCACATCCGACGAACGGGACAGGTACAGCGGCGATTTGAGCATCCGCGTCTGGCCGCCTTGTCTGCGAAATTGCTGCCCGATCCGCAAGGGACCCTATCCAAAATGCGAGAACAGCAAGAAGCAGAAACCCTGATTTCATGTGTGGAATGATAGCAAGGGCCGTTTATGGACTCCCCGCTAACAAACGCACAGTCCCGCCTCCACTGACGGGGTGAAGCCGTGCGCAATTCAGAAGCACCCGTACAAGTCTTCGCGTTTCCTCGTTCCCTTGGGCCCTTGGGCGCTTGTTCCCTCGTTCCCCTATTCCCTACCTCTTCACCCACACATCCGCCGCTACAAACCCGAAAAACACCAAGGCAATCACGCCGTTCATGGTGAAAAACGCGGCATTCAGCCGCCGCAGGTCCTTGGGCGACACCAGCGAATGTTCATAGGCCAGCAGCAGCCCCACCGCCGCCACGCCCAACCAGCCCGCCACGGCAAAATCGAACAGCCGGCCAAACCACACCAGTAGCCCCAGCATCGCCACGTGCATCCCCCGCGCCGCCCAAAAGGCCGCCGTCACTCCATGCGCCTGCGGCAGGCTGTGCAGCCCCGTTCCACGGTCGTGCTCGTAATCCTGGCAGGCGTAGAGCACATCGAACCCTGCCACCCACAGCGTCACGGCCGCCGTCAGCACCAGAATCCGCGCGTCTAGGTTGCCGCGCACCGCAATCCACGCCGCTGCCGGCGCCAAACCCAGCGCCAGCCCCAATCCCAGGTGCGACCAGCGCGTCACCCGCTTCAAATAGCTATATCCGAGCAGCACCACGAGCACCACCGGCGCCAGCTCCAGCGTGAGCCGGTTCAGCTCCGCCGCCGCCAGTACAAACACCGCCGCAGCTGCCAGCGTAAAACCCAGCACAAACTGCCGCGTTAGCAGTCCCGCGGGAATCGCCCGCCCCCGCGTGCGCGGATTCGCCGCGTCCAGTTCCGCGTCCGCCCAACGGTTAAACGCCATCGCCGACGATCGCGCCGCCACCATCGCCACCAGGATCCAGCCCAGCACCCGCCATGCCGGCAATCCGTTTGCAGCCAGCAGCACCGCGGTCAGCGCAAACGGCAGCGCGAAGATCGAGTGCTCCCACTTGATCATCTCCAGCGTGGTTCGCGTCTTTTTCGCGATTCCCGCCATGGGCTCGCTCCCGCCCCCGGTGTCAAGCACCCGCTCTCGCCCTCCCATCCCATCTCCTTCCCTATCAAACACTTCCACCCAACCCCAACTTGCGCGCAATTTCCCGCCCTTGGCTACAATCATCTTATAGACGTTGGCCTCAAGAGTTCCCGCGCTTCGCCAAGGCTCCGGCAGAACCCCGAGCCAGCGACGTAACCTCTTTGAATGCGGGGTTTTGCGGAGTAGCCTTTGGGTTTTTCAATGGCTTGCAGCGACAGGTCAGGATTGTCTCACTGAAAATGAACCAGGTAAACCTCGCAAGAGGAGAGATAGGGGGCGAGCAAGATCATCGCGCGCCGCCACCCGCGCCGTTGGGCCCCGTAGCAGTCTCCTCCGCTTCCGTAGACTTTGCAGAGTGACGTGCATCACAAAAATTCATCGGGCTTTGATGGGATCATTGGCGAAAGGTCGATTCGTTCGAATATGCCCCGCTCGACTCTTCACGCAGGACTTCCCTTGGCGCAACTAGACCCATCTGCGTTTGTGGCCGATCAGGAACTGATTCAGGCTCTGGAGAAACACGCCACGCCCGTTTCCTGCGACAGCGATCACGTTCTCTTCCGCCAGGGCGACGCGTCCACGGGCCTCTACGTCCTGCACGCAGGCGAGGTTACCCTCTCCATGAACTCAGACCTGGACGAACCCATCCTCTCGCTCCAGGCGACCGCCGGCTCTCTTCTCGGCCTGCCCGGCCTCATCGGCAATCAGCCGTACTCGCTCACCGCCGTCGCCCACGACGGCGCCCGAGTCAGCTTTATTCCCCGCGCCGAGTTCACCGCCTTCATGCACTCCGACTCCGAAGCCGCCCTCAAGATTCTCCAGGTGCTGGCCGCCGAAGTCAGCTCCGCCCGTCGCGCCCTTTACTAACCGCCGCGCTCAGTTGTCAGCTTTCAATTCTCAGTTCTCAATCCCCAATCTCTGCTTTCCGCCTCTTCGGTCCTTCGTTCCCTTGGTCCCTGTTTTCCCCACCTGCTACACTCTCTCGTTATGCTCCTTGCCTGCATCTTCACCGCGGTAGCCGCGTATCTTTTGGGATCTATCCCCACCGGCTTCCTGCTCGTCCGCTTCACCCGCCATCAGGACATTCGCGCGCTGGGCAGCGGCAACATCGGGGCCACGAACGTGCTCCGCAGCGGCGGGAAAAGCCTGGGAGCGGCCACTTTCCTCCTCGACGTTCTCAAGGGTTGCGCGTCGGTCTGGCTCGGATCCGTGGTATGGAGCGTCTTCGTTGCCGCCGCTTCCACGGCTCGCGCAATTCCCTTGCGTGACTTTCAGGCCTTAGCCGCCCTTTGCTGCGTCCTCGGCCACATGTTCCCGGTCTGGCTCCGCTTCCGCGGCGGCAAGGGCGTCGCCACCGGATTCGGCGTCTTTTTGGTCGCCGCTCCCTGGGCCGCGCTGGCCGCCATTGGCGTCTTCGCCGTCATCCTCGCTCTCACCCGCTATGTCTCCCTCGGCTCCATCATTGCCGCGGCAGGCTTTCCCGTATTCGCCTGGTTCCTGGTGAGCGGCCAGAGGCCCCTCTTTTTCATCGCCGTCCAGGCCGCCGTCGCCATCCTCATCATTCTCAAGCACCACCAGAACATCCGCCGCCTCTGCGCCGGCACGGAATCTCGCTTCGGAGCCAAACAGCCCGCATGAGCCGCATCTTCATCTTGGGTTCGGGCGCCTGGGGAACCGCCCTCGCTCTTTCACTCCACCGTCGCGGCGGCCACCAGCTGACCCTCTGGGCCCACAGCCCCGAATTCGCGCAGCAAATCCTCGCCGCCCACGAAAACACCCAGTTCCTTCCCGGATTTCCCCTTCCGCCCGCCATCGCCGTCACCGGCGACTTCGCCGCCCTCCGCGAGGCGGAGATCGTCGTCTCCGTCGTCCCCTCGGAGTTTCTGCGCGCCGTCTGGAATCGGCTCAGCGCTCATCTCCGCCCCGGCCAGGTCATTTTGAGCGCCACCAAGGGCATTGAGGACGGCAGCTATCTGCGCATGACCCAAGTCATCTCTGAATGCCTCAAAGCTCCCGCGCGCCTGCCAGATCCCGGCGCCCCGACCCCTGACCTTTGCTCCCTGCTCCCTGATCTCGGCGCACTTTCCGGCCCCAGCTTCGCTCTTGAAGTTGCCCAGGGTCAGCCCACGGCCGTCACTGTCGCCTTCGACGACCGCGCCGCAGCCGCCCGCATCCGCGAGGAGTTCGCCTCCCAAACCCTCCGCCTCTACACCTCCACCGACGTCATCGGCGTTGAGCTCGGCGGCGCCCTCAAAAACGTCATCGCCATCGCCGCGGGCATCGCCGCCGGCGTCGGTCTCGGCTACAACACTGCCGCCGCCCTCATTACCCGCGGCATTGTGGAAATCAGTCGTCTCGCGGTAGCCTGCGGCGGCCATCCGGAGACCCTGGCCGGCCTTTCCGGCGTAGGCGACGTGGTCCTCACCTGCACCGGCTCCCTCAGCCGCAACCGCACCGTGGGCCAGGCTCTCGGCCAGGGCCGCCAGTTGCCTGAAATCCTCGCCTCGCTCGGCGGCAAAGTAGCCGAGGGCGTCTTCACCACGCGCGCCGCCCTCGGCCTAGCCCGCAAACACAGCGTCGAAATGCCCATCACCGAGCAAATGGAGCTCATCCTCAACGAAGGCAAAGACCCCCGCGACGCCATCCGCGACTTGATGCTCCGCCCCGGCAAAGACGAGCACTGACCCGGTTCCAATTTCCCGCCGGGCGCAGGAATCATCGCTCTTATATGATTGCCCAATGCAGGCAAAATTCTGCGCCGCTCGGGTGAGGTCATGACGGCTCCCACCTCCAGCGCGCTCGATTCGCGATCCCAGTTGCGCAAGACCATGGGCTTCTGGGATGTGCTGCTATTTAACATCGCCACCGTGCTCGGCCCCCGCTGGATCGCTGCCGCCGGCCATAGCGGAACCTCGTCCATCAGCCTCTGGGTCATCGCCGCTGTCTTCTTCTTCGTGCCCAGCGCCCTGGTCATCAACGAGCTTTCGTCGCGCTTTCCTGAGGAAGGCGGCCTCTACGCCTGGGCGCGCGACGCCTTCGGCCCCTTTCACGGCTTCATTGCCGGCTGGACTTACTGGATCTACACGGTCTTCTATTTTCCCGGGCTGCTGTTGGCCAGCGCCTCCATGGCCGCCTACGTTGTTCCCGGCGCCCGCGGCGTTGCTCTCGCCGACAATCGCCCGTTTCTCCTCATCGTTTCGCTCGCCATGCTGGCGGCCGCCGTGGTCCTCAACATCGTGGGCCTCAACATCGGAAAGTGGCTCCAGAACGCCGGCGGCGTGGGCACCTACATTCCCCTGCTGATCCTCGCTGGTGTGGCCGCGCTGGTTTGCTTCCGCCACGGCTCGGTTACCCACTTTACCGCCGCCAACATGCTGCCTGTGTGGAACTGGAACACCGTCAACTTCTGGTCCCAGATTGCCTTCGCTTTCAGCGGCCTCGAGCTGGTCTCCGCCATGAGTGAGGAAGTCCGCGATCCGCGCCGCACCTTGCCCCGCGCCGTCCTTGGCTCCGGAGCCCTTATCGCCCTCATGTACATCGCTGGAACCTTTGCCGTCCTGGCCCTCATGCCCGCCGGCGAACTCGACCCCAAAAGCGGCGTCTTCGGAGCCATCGCCGTAGGCTCAGCGGCTCTCGGTCTCGGCTTTCTCGGCGTCACCGCCGCTCTGCTCAACGCCGCCGGCAGCGCCGGCGGAGTGGGCTCAACTGTGGCCGGCATCGCGCGTGTCCCCTTCGTCGTCGGCATTGACCGCTACCTGCCCGCCGCCTTCGGCAAAATCCATCCCCGCTGGAAAACCCCTTACGTCTCCATCCTCGTCCAGGCGATTGCCTCCGGAGCCATCCTCCTCCTCAGCCAGATCAACGACACCACCCGCGGAGCCTATCAATTCCTCATTGACGCCGGCATCATCCTCTACTTCATCCCCTTCCTCTATATGTTCGCCGCCATCATCAAGCTCGCGCGCCGCCGCGACCGCGCCGAGAACCCCCACGCCGTGCTCGTGCCCGGCGGCCTATCCGGCGTATGGGTTTGCGGCGGCCTCGGCTTCCTCGTTGTCGCCATCGGCATCCTGGTTTCGCTCGTCCCTCCCGGCGACTCGAGCAACAAATTCGACTTCGAGCTCAAGCTCATCATCGGAGCCGCCGCCTCCATCCTCCTCGGCTTGATCTTGTACTGGCGCGGCGCACGGACCAAGCAAAGCGAGGCCTGACCGGAATGGCCGCCCTCAAGCTGGTCAGAATCAACCCGCGTTGGGGGATGCTTTCATGAGCCGCCTGCAGCCCAACTTCCCAGGCGGTACAGGGAACGAGCCCACCGCGATCAAACGCCTCGGGCCCATGTGCGCCCGCATCCTCCTCGCAGCTCTCTGTCTCTTCTCCTGCGCCCCGGCGCAAACTATGCCCAGCCCGGCCTCACCCTCCTCGCTCGATTCCCCTGTCGGTCAATGGAGGACGGTCGACGACGTGACCGGCAAAGTCAAATCCATCGTCCAAATCCGGGAGCAGAATGGAGTCCTCTACGGAACCGTCGAGGAAGTCTTCAGTCCGCCCGTTCCCCATCCCCTCTGCATCCATTGCCCTGGTCAGTTCAGAAACCGCCCCGTTGTTGGCCTCCAAATCCTCTGGGGCCTGCACAAAGACGGCGCCGAATGGACCGGCGGCCAGATTCTCGACCCCGAAACCGGCAAAATCTATCGCTGCAATCTGTCCTTCCAAAACGGGGACCGAACCTTGCGCGTGCGCGGCTATATCGGTTTCTCGCTTTTCGGTCGCACCGAGCACTGGCTTCGGGTCGCGGCGCCGTGACCCGCTCGCTCCCGCATTCGATTCGCGGTAAACTCGGAGGGAGTTATGCGGCCTTCCAAGCTGTTGCCACAACATCGGGAGACAATCCGCCGCCTTGTGTTGCAGGCCGGCATGTCGAACCCGCGCGTCTTTGGCAGCGTGCTACGCGGCGAAGACCAGGAGGACAGCGACCTGGACATCCTCGTCGACCCTGCGCCGCGTGCTAGCCTGCTTGCCATGGAACTGCTCCAGTCCCGCCTGGCATCGGCGACCGGAGTTAAGATCGACCTCCGCACACCCGAGGAAATTCACCCCAAGTTCCGCGATAAGGTGCTCGCCGAAGCCGCCTCGCTATGAGCAAGCAAGACCTTACCGCCAGAGATTTCCTCGGCCACATCCTTCAAGCCGCGGACCGCATTCTTGACTACGCCAAGGGAATGAGTCGCGAGGAATTCTTCGCCGACACCCTCAAACAGGATGCCGTGATCCGCAATATCGAGATCATCGGAGAAGCCACGAATAATCTTCTGGAGGCTGACCCTGGCATTGCCGCCAGGTACCCCTCAATTCCATTCGCTGAGATTTATGGGATGCGGAACCGTGTCGCGCACGGGTACTTTGCCGTAAGCTTGCCGATGATTTGGGATTCGGTTGAGGAGGACGTTCCGGAGCTGCGACTGAGGATGGCAAAAGTGCTCGAAGATCTCTGGGAAGGCGATGTGTAGATATGGATGAGCAGGGGTTATGGCGAGGAAGGATGCCGGTCGAAAAAGAAAAGCCGAAAGGGTTGCTGTACCATTACACCACCTCGGAAGGCTTACGCGGAATCATAGAAAGAGATCATCTACGTGCAACCCACGTCAGGTATT
>JASHTU010000091.1 GCA_030040395.1 Acidobacteriaceae bacterium | reverse complement strand
CGCCGAAGGTGATCCGCAACGGTCCGCCGGTTCTGGCCTCGACGGCTTCAGGGCGCTACCAGCTCATGCTGCATTGGTGGGAGGCATACAAGGTTCAACTGCAGCTGCCTGATTTCGGCGCCGCGAGCCAGGATGCGGTTGCGCTGCAGCAAATCAAGGAGCGGCAAGCGATTGTGATGATCGAGAACGGCAACATTGCGGGCGCGATCGCGGCCTGCTCGAATGTCTGGGCGTCGCTGCCGGGAAACAACTACGACCAGCCGGGCGGCCACGCCATGGAGGCGCTGCTAACGCAATACGACCAACTGTCGGGCGCGGCGGCGGCGGCAACAACGCAGGAAACGGCTTAGAACCCGTATTTAACTTTCCCGCGGGCGGTGAAAGTTAATAACAGGCTCTAAAAGCGAAGCGGATTGCCGCAGGGGAAAGGCTCAGAGGGGATTGTTGGCCCGCAACTCGGCCACGATTTCAGCGGCGGCGGCGCGGGCCTCGACTTCCTTGTCGGGCGGAAAGCTCACCGCGCCGACGCGGGCGTGTCCGCCTCCGCCATAGCGCTCGCAAATCTGCGCCAGGTTGACCATCTTTGCCGGATCAGCTTTGGTCCACGGGTTCGATCCGACCGCGACTTTGGTGCGGAAGCTCGATTTCGAGAGGCCGATCGAGTACGTGGCCTGGGGGTGCAGATAGTAAGGGATGAACTTGTTGTAGCCCTCGAGCGGATGGTCGGTGATGTCGAAGAAGATGGTCCCGTCACGCTCTTCCCCGCGGCTGCGGATGAGCTCGATGGCGTGGCGGTGACGCTCGAGCAGGGGCGGCAGCAGCTCGGACACAAACGGTTGGCACAGCACTTCGCCGAGGGGCATTTCGGTGAGCAGGGGGATGAGCCGCGGGATGAAGTCCGGGATTTGCGTGGACTCGATGATCAAGGTGAGCTTCATGGCCGGAGCAGCCATTTCGACGGCGGCTTCAGGGCTCTCGTACTGCGCTCCGTCCACGATGTCGGCCCAATGAATCAAATCCGCCACGGGCGCGACATCGAAGCCGAAGCGGGTGGCGGCGATGTGGGCCAGGAAGCTGGTGCAGGACGTGTAGGCGGGATCGAAGAATTTGCGCGCGGCGCAAGCGGGGTCGCGCCGGCAGGCGAGAAAATGCTGGTGATCCTGGGGCGTGAGGAAGGCCGAAAGATGGTGATCGAACCACCACGTGATGTGCGGCGAGGCCGAGTATTTGAAGTCCACGATGGCGTTTTCATCGCCAGTAAACTCGCTTTCGTCAAAGAGCGCGCCGGCGCGATGGACGAGGCCGTGGTACTGGTACGATGCGCCCGCGGCGATACATTCGCGATGAAAGCGCGTAAAGAGAGAGGCTGAGCAAGCTCCGTCGAAGCATTTGTCGTGGTAAAAGACGCGAACTCGCAAAACCGGGGGGTCCTCCTGGGCTCAAAACTCGAACTGCCGGAACTGTTAAGGATCAAGGGCTTGGCCGTTTATGTCAAGAGCGGCGGGCACGGGGAGCAGTGCGCCGATCACTGGCGGAGCAGGCGCCGATCGTATACCCTCAAAGGGTTCCCTTACCATGACGACCGCAACTGCCGCAACAACCGCCGCTCAAACCGCCGCTGAACGCTATCCGCTCAGTCAAGGCGTGAACCCGTGGCTGGTAACGGTGTCGGTGATGCTGCCGACGTTCATGGAAGTGCTGGACACGGCGATTGCGTCGGTGGCGCTGCCCTACATTGCGGGATCGCTCTCGGCATCGACGTCGGAAGCCACCTGGGTGCTTACCAGTTACCTGGTTTCGAACGCCGTGATCCTGCCGGCCTCGAACTGGTTTGCGCGGCGCTTCGGGCGCAAGCGCTTTCTGCTCACGTGCGTCATCATCTTCACGATCGCCTCGTTTTTCTGCGGCGCGGCGCCATCGCTGGGGGTCATTTTGCTGGCGCGGGTGATGCAGGGAGCGGGCGGCGGGGCGCTGCAGCCGCTGTCCCAGTCGATCCTGCTGGAGAGCTTTCCTCCAGCCAGGCGCGCGGCGGCGATGGCGGCCTACGGCTTGGGCATCGTGGTGGCCCCGGTGCTGGGGCCGACGCTGGGCGGCTGGCTCACCGACACCTACAGTTGGCGCTACGCGTTTTATATCAATATCCCGGTCGGCGTCCTGGCCGTGATCATGATCAGCCGGTTCGTGCACGATCCGCACTACATCAAGCACGCGAAGGTGGGGGCGTTCGACAATATCGGTTTCGGGCTGCTGGCGGTGTGGACGGGGTGCCTGCAAGTGGTGCTGGACAAAGGCCAGGAAGACGACTGGTTCGGCGCGCTGTGGGTACGCTGGGCGGTGGTGACACTGGTGATCGCGCTGGCGCTTTGGATCTGGCGATCATGGTCAAATCCCAAGGGGCTGGTCGATCTGCACATTCTGAAGGACCGCAACTTTCGCACCGGCTGCTTCATGATCGCCATGCTGGGCATGTGCATTTACATCACCATCGCCATCCTGCCGCTGTACTACCAGGAGGTGATGGGGTACACCGCGTTTGCAGCAGGGCTAGTGGTGGGCCCGCGCGGCATCGGCTCGTTTGTTGGCTCGCCGATTATTGGCGTGCTCGGCTCCCGCATGGATAACCGCAAGCTGCTTTCCCTGGGGTTTCTCGGTTTCGCTGTCTGCGCTTACATCTTCGGCACGGTTGATCTCGACATCGGGCCGTTCACGCTGCTGCTGCCCATTACGCTGACAGGGTTTGCGCTGAGCTTTGTTTTTGTGCCGCTGGCCACCTTGACCGTGGCCACCATTCCGAATCCGCAGATGGGCAACGCCACCGGGCTGTTTAACATGCTTCGCAACATAGGCGGCTCCGTGGGGATTGCCATGGCGACCACGGCGCTGGTGCGCCGCGCCGATTTGCACCAGACTTACCTGGCCGAGCACCTGGCGCCGTCAGCGCCCGCGCTGCAACAAAAGTCGGCGATGATTGCTGCGTATCTGGGCCACCAGATTGGCCAGGCCGGCGCGCGGCCCGGATCTTTCGGCCTGCTTTATGGGCTGCTGGAGCAACAGTCGGCGCTGCTTGCCTATATCGACGTGTTCCGCTGGACGGCGGTGCTGGCGCTTTTCTGCGCCGTGGCGACGTGGCTGTTCAGGAAGCCGCCCAAGCACTTGAAGGCGCCGCCGGGGGCGCACTGAAAAACCCCGTTACACCGGCTGCCGGCATGGTTATCTTGATCGAACTTCCGGCCCGCGAGACAACCAGTCGCCCCGACCTGACTTCCCAATGAACGGCACATGGATTCTCATGTGTCTTTTCATAGGGGCAGGGGCGAGGGGTTTTCGCGATTTCCCTCTCTTGCCGGCGGCGAAGGAGAATCGCAATGGCAGCCGCCGGACCCTGCCTGAATTACCATCCCACCCCACGAGCAAGCTACTGCCCTTCCAACAAGGGCGCGAACCGCCGCGTTTTGTCGTCGTAGCGCTCGATGCGGCCGGAGAGGATGTCGTAATACCAGCCGTGGACGGTGAGCAAACCATCGTTGATGGCCCATGCCACGGAGGGCTGCGCCTTGAGATTTGCGCACTGGGCCACCACGTTGCCGCGAATGAGAGAAGCCAGCTCTGCAGCGGCGCCATCGGCGGGGTCGAGGGGCTGGCGGTGGAAAAAGGCTGCTTCAACGTGGCGCAGCCAGCGCTTGGCCTTGGGCAGGGCCTGAAGCGCCTGGGGGTCGAGAGCGGCTTTCAGGGCTCCGCAGTCGGAGTGGCCGCAGAGGATGGCGTGCTTTACCTTGAGCACTTCGACCGCGTATTCGATGGTGGCCGTCACGCCGTCGGCGTCGGCTGACACGGCTGGAGGGACGACGTTGCCGACGTTGCGGGCGATAAAGAGGTCGCCGGGGCCGGCGCCGAGAATCAGGTCGGGAACCACGCGGGAATCTGCGCAGGTGATAAACAGGCACTGCGGGGCCTGCGAGTCGGCCAGCAGGCGAAACTGGCTTCTCTTTTGTGGGAAAACGTCGGCAAGAAAGTGCTTATAGCCTTGAATCAGCCGGTCCATAGTCGCCTCATGCGCTTCGCCTCATGCGCCGCTTTTCGCCTCGGGATGGGCTGCGAAAGGGTTATTTCTGGCGGCAAAGGTAGCGTATCAGGCGGGGGCGCGGAACACGGTACACTGGAAGTGCATGGACCTTCCGCCCGAAAGCTCCAACACAGAGGCTTCCAGGCCGAACAAGGCAACGGATCCAACGCGGGCGGCGGCTCTTTTTGAACAGTCGGTCGCCATCATGGCGCGGCTGCGCGCTCCCGGCGGCTGCCCATGGGACCGCGAGCAGTCTTTCGATTCTATTCGCAAATACACACTGGAGGAGACCTACGAGGTTCTCGACGCCATCGAGCGGCGCGATTTCCCGCACTTGGCCGAAGAGCTGGGCGACTTGCTGCTGCAGGTGTTGTTTTATGCGGAGATGGGGGCCAACGAAGGGCGTTTCACCATCACGGACGTGCTCGACCGCCTGAACCGCAAGCTGGTGCGGAGGCATCCGCATGTGTTTGGCGATGAAGCCTCGCGCGCGGCCGGAAATCGCGCCGATGTGGATGCGGCGGTGGAAGGCTCGGCGGCCGCAGTGCTGCGCAACTGGGAGGAGATCAAGGCCGCGGAGAAACGCATGGCGGCTGACGACGAAGAGGGCTTGACGGGAACGGCGGAGCGGACGGCCTCGCGGCTCGACAGCGTGCAGCGGGCGCTGCCTGCACTGGCCGAAGCGGCCAAACTGGGCGGGAAAGCACAGAAAACGGGTTTCGACTGGGCAGACTGGCGCGATTTGCTGCCGAAACTGGACGAAGAGATTGCGGAGCTCAAGGCGGAGGC
>JASHTU010000004.1 GCA_030040395.1 Acidobacteriaceae bacterium | reverse complement strand
CTGCTGAACGCCGCTGCGATCAGGCATCTTGCGTCCGACGCCGGCCGGCCGGCGATGGGGCGGGATCGGGCGGGTTTGCTGGGGGATGGTGGAGCCGGCCTTGCCTAAACTGTAGAACTCGGGAGTTCGAGAGGGGCCCGGCCAGGCGTGGTGGACCAACGATCTGAAAACCTGCGGGACTGTGACCCCAAACGAAGGCTATGATGAGGCAGGTCACAAGTCTCGGGCCAATGGCTGCGGAGTCGCGGATGGCGAACGGCGAAGCTCCCCGGAAAAAAATCGGCCATTACACCATCTCCCAGGTGCTGGGGGTGGGAGGCATGGGGGTTGTGTATCGCGCGACCGACGACCTTCTGGACCGCGAGGTGGCGATCAAGACGTTTCATCACGGTTCAATCGATCGCGAGGAGACGGTGGAGCGCTTCCATGCGGAGGCTCGCAGCCTGGCGCGCTTGAGGCACCCCAATATTGTGACCATCTACGAGTTGGGCGTGGACGATCCAAACGATCCGTACATCGTAATGGAGTTTGTGAGTGGCAAATCGCTGCAGAAAGTGATCGAGTCGAAGGTGCAGATTCCGGTCGCCGGGCGGGTAAGGCTGGTGCGGGATGTGTGCAACGTTCTGGCGTATGCGCATAAGCAGGGCGTCATCCATCGCGACATCAAACCATCCAATATTTTCGTGCAGACAAAGGGCGAGATCAAGCTACTGGACTTCGGCATCGCACAACTGACGGAACGGGACCGCAAATTAACGCGCCTGGGGGCGGTGATCGGGTCGGTGGAATACATCGCGCCGGAGCGCCTTCGGGGTGAAACACCGGACGGGCGTTCCGACCTGTTTTCAGTTGGCGTGGTGCTCTACCAACTATTGGAGGAGCGCCTTCCGTTCACGGCAGAGTCCGAATTCTCCCTGATGCGCAAGATCGTAGAGGAGCCCTTTCCACCTCTGGATGCGAAATGGAGCTATCCGGCGTCGCTGACCCAAGCGGTGGACCGTGCGCTGTCAAAATCGCCATCGGACCGCTATCAGACCGCCGACGAGATGGCGAATGCGCTGACTGCGGTGCTGGACAAGCTGGGCGCCGAATCGTCCGAGGACTGGACTAGCTTCCTGGAAAAAATCGCGCCGGTGAGGCCGACTCCGCCCGCCGCACAGCCCCCTCGCCCCGGCGGCCCAAAAGCGATTCAAACATCAACTACGACCACCGCAGGGCGCGTTGTGACGGCTGAGAGCATCGGGATGACGAAGCTCAGCGCCGTGCCCACCCCAACCGGGTTCCTGACCGGGTCGATCGTTTCGCGCACGCGATTCTTTGAAGGCGATAAGGTGCGCTACGAGAAGATTGAGGAAACGCTGAAGTTTTACCGGGAACACCTGGACAAGGATTACGGCGACCTGTCGAACCAGGCGAAGTTCACTTATTTCCTTTGGATCGCTTCCGTGTTGATCGGGCTGGGAGCGCTGGTGGCGGGGATGGTGCTGCTGGTCATGGGGCAGCTTCGAGCGGGCTCGATCTCCACCATCAGCGCCGCATTTGTGTACTTCATTCAAAAGGTATTCCAGCAACGCGAGGATCACTATCGAGAACTGGCCGGCGCCAAGCAGAAGGTGCTGGAGTACGGAAATCACTGGCTGCTGGTGATTCAGAGCATCGATGCGATTGAAGACAGCGCCGAACGGGAACGGCGCCAAAGCGAATTGGTGAACGTACTGACCAACAAGCTCGGAAGCGCCGAAGCTAACGCGGCTCGTCAGGCGCAGCCTGCCGGCAGGCGCAAGAGGCCAGCTGCCGCCGCTGTGGGGCCGCGCGAGTAGCCAGGCGGACTCGGCGAAGCGGGCGCCGATGGCACGAGGACGCGGGGCTCCAGGGCGGTTGCTGGAACTACGTCGACAACCTGAATCAGCGGATTGCCAAGCCGATGGAGGAAGGCAAGCCGCGGCATGCGAACACTTTCGGCGATCACTCGTCGCGAACGATGCAAAAGCGCGATCAGCGCTGCGGGGCGGAATCCGGAAAGGCGCGCCTGGTGTTTGCTTTCGGGAGCTTGGCGCGGCGGCGGGTCAGGGAGCCCGGATGCCCGTGGGGCCCAGTCTCTTGACTCCACAGACGAATGATGTGGAGTTGAAAATACGGTCGAAAACCATGCGGATAGGCCCGCGGATCAAGCGGCTCGAATTGTGGGGCCTTCCTTCAGGGGCCTGAAGGCTCCTGCTCCCTCCGGACTTTCCTGGCTTTGGAGGCGCGTATGCGCCAGAGGGAGAGACGCGTCTGGAAGCGCTCGGCGAGGGTAAGCGGAGTGGGGGGAAATGCGGCGAGGGCGCGGTCCACCGAGGTGAAGCGCTCGGCGTTGCGGTTGAGGAAGGCGCGCAGGGCGGCGAGTTCGGCGTCGGAGATGGTGTTGGGATGGAGGCAGATGGTCCAGAGGCTGGAGGGCCTTTCGACCGGCGCCCAAAGCTGCTGGGGAATCCAGATGAGGCCGTTGCGGAGGAAGGGACGGAGGGCGAGGCCGTCGGACAGGAGGAGGATTCCTTCGGCGCGGAGGGCCTCGAGGGTGGCGTCGTCGAAGCCGTGACGCGGCGCGACCCAGAGGCGTGGGTTGAGTCCGTGAACGCGGAGGATGGCGAGGCCGTGGCGAACCCAATCCTGTTGCACAGCGAGGGGGACGCCGGCGAATTCCGATTGGGGATGGAGCGAGAGCAGGCTGTGGCCGCGGCTGAGGCAGAGATGGCGGTAGCCGTGGAGGGCGATGACGGCGCCAGCGGCTTGAAGGGCGCGCAAATGGTCCCAAAAGCCGGGATCGGGCGGAGAGACGCACAGCTCGGGGTCGCCATTGTCGGGAACGACGGCGAGGATGGGCTCAAGGCGGAATTCCCGGATGAGGGCGACGCATTGGCGCCAGCGCGAGGCGGAGACGGTGGGGCAAAGGTCGTCGAAGCGAAGCAGGTATTGCGCGGGCGAGGGAGGCATGGCGGTCAACCTTCTCTTGACAGGGCAGGCGAGCATGAGTTGGCGGTTAGGGGTTGCGCGTCGAGCGCCTGGGCGGCGGCGAGCAGGCGATGGCTCCAAAACCAGAGAAACAGGAAGGTGGCGACCATCCACAGGGAGGTGGCAAGGGCGATTCCGGCTACTCCGTACATGCGCATGAGGACGAGGTTCAGGACGACGTCGAGGACGAGATTGATGGCTCCGCAGTAAAAGATGAGGTCAGTGCGGCGCATAGCCACGATGAAGCGGTAGAAGACGCGGCTGACGACGAAAAAGGGAATCTGGATGGCGAACATGGCGAGGACGCGGGCTACGACGGCGGTGTCGCGGGGCCCAAAGGCGCCGTGCTGGAAGGCGATGCGGACCAGGAAATGGGCGCCGGCGATGAGCATGACGGCGATGGGCACGGAAACCAGTGCGGTAAGGCGGACCCAGGTGCGCAGGGTGTGGCGGCAGGCGGGCCAGTTGCGATGCGCGATGAGGCGCGAGAAGTAAGGCACAATGGCGGTGGAGATGGCGCCGGCGAGGAGGGTGAGCACGACGCTGACAAAGCGGTTGGCGTAAACGAGGGCGGAGACGCTGCCCGAGGGCAGCATGGCGGCCATCGCCTGATCGACGAGAAGACCGCCGGAGGCGACGACGCCGCTGAGCAGAACGGGGCCGTATTGGCGGCCTACTTCGCGCGCAGCTTCGGTCATTCCATACCAGCGCAGGCGAAAACGATAGCCGTGGGTGCGCATCATGGAAACCACGATGGCGGCGTGGATCAATGAGCCGGCAACCGTGGCGTAGACCATGGCCCAAATGCCGAAGCGAGAGCCCAGCGTAACCGCGCCAACGATGACGGAGACGGAGATGGCCAAGGGCGCGAGCGCGGGAAGGGCGAAGCGGTCAACAGTGTTGAGGACGGCGGTGCAGTTGGCGGCGACGCCGGTGATGAGAACGATGGGCAGCAGACCATAGAAGAGGCGGAGGGAAAGAGCCAGCTTGGCGGCGGGAAAATGGGAGGCGATGAGCGGGAAGAAGGCGGGAGCGGTGAGCGCCATGACGGCCGAGGCGGCGATAAGGAGCAAACACATCCAAAGCATGGAGCTGGAAAGGAGTTGCTGGGCCCGGTCGCGACCCTCCTGCTCGCGGACGCGGACGAGGGTGGGGATGAGGGCCTGGTTCATGGACTCGGAGATGAGATTGACGAGCAGGCTGGGGATGAGGGCGGCTGCCAGGAAGGCGTCCATGACGTCGGAGCGACCGTAGACGCCGGCGACGGCGATTTCTTTGAACGCAGAGGTGATTTTGACGGCGACGCCTACGGCGCCAACGGAGACGGCCGCGCGCAGGATGCGGCGGTTGACGCTGGAGTCAAGCGCGAGTGGGGCGGGTTGGGCGGTGGCGGCCATCGCTGATTGCGTTTTGCGTTTGTGGTTTCCCAGGTCCAAAAAGCGGGACTTGGGGCGCCCTCCTTTGCGGGCGGCAACAAGCCGGTAGAATTCAGCCCGCGGGTTGAGGCGCGGGCGAAATCGCGAAGCGCGGATACGGTTTGGAGAAGCAGGCGGCGAGGGCCGTGGGCTGATCTTCAGTGAGACGGGCAGCGAGGGCGATCACGGCTATCAGGAGCCAGGTGGTGCGGCTTTCTTCAACGGTGGCGACCAGGGAGGTCACAAACCAGACCAGCAGGGAGACCGCGAGCGCCAGGCGCAGCGCGCCACCGGTGTTGAAAGCCAGATATGCGGCGAGGGTGACGATGGACGCGGCCAGAAAGAGCGCGCAGAGTCCGCCGCCGACCAGGATGGAAAGGGCGGTGTTGTGGGCGGTGTCGATGGGCGCGGTTCCAGCGGCGCGCACAAACGTGCCCGCGCCCGAACCGATGAGCGGGGCATGGAGAAACGCCCGCCAGCCCGCGGACCAGATGTTGATGCGTTGATTGAGGTCCCCGGTCCGAAGTTGCTCGGGAATAGTAGCCAGGCGGGCGAAGGTGGCTATGGGAATGGCGCGCCAGAGGCTGGCGGCGAGGGCCGGAGAAGCGAAGAGGATGGCGAGGACGGCTTTGGCGTGGCCGCGGACAAGAATCGCGGCGCAACCGGTCAGGGCCACCAGGGCGGCGAGAAAACCACCGCGGGACGCGGTAAGGAGAACGGCGACGAGGCCGAGGGGCAGATAGCCAGCGGCGAGCAGGCGCTGGGGCCAGCGGGATTCGCTATTGGCGAGCAGGGCGGCGAGGGGAAAACCGAGATCGAGAAAGCGGGCGACGTCATTGGGGTCCTGACCGTAAGCGGCGAAGCGATACTGGCCGGCGGCAATGGCCTGAGGGGAGCTGAAGTTGGCCAGAGTGAGCGCGGCGAGGACCCAAGAGCCGGCAACGTAGGCGCGCAGGAGGGAGCGAAGGTCACGAGGCGTCTCGGCGAACTCCCATACCAGCCAGACGACTACCATCTCCTGAAAATAGGCGCGGATTCTGTAAAAAGTTTCCGCGGGATCGATGGTCCAGAAGCAAGTGCAGCAAAACCAGAGATAAAGGACGAGCACCAGCCATTGGAGGGGGCCGGGGGTGCGAAGACGGCCGGCTTGAAGAACTGCGGGAACGGCGACGAGGATCAGAGCCAAGCCGACGATTCGCGCAACGTTCCCGAGGGGTGGTCCGAGATCGAGCGAATACTCCCAGGGCATGGCGAAGGCGAAAGCGAGGAGGAGGGTCCAGGCGAGGCTGCGCATCGGCTTAGTACCTTTGGGAATACACGAGGCCGGAGTAGATGGAGACGCCGATGGTCGATTGAATGGCCGATTCCAGAGTGCGGTTGATCAGGTTCTTGGTCATCGAATCGGGCAGGTAGAGAATGTCGCGATCGTGGATGGACTGGTCGGGGTCCTGGCCGCGCAACATGCGGCGCAGGTTGAGGGCGGTGAGGGTGCGTCCACCTTTCTGCTCGCGAATGAGAATGGCTTTGCCCAAAGCGGCGTTTTGCGAGGGGCCCCAAGCGAGGGAGAGCGCCTGGACGACGGTGAGCCCCTGGACGGGATCGACGGGGAATCCACCGGGACGGACGACATCGCCGACGACGTAGACGAGGCCGGCGCGGCTGACCTGGACGGTGTCGCCGGGGCTAAGCTCGGGATTGTGGTCGGAAGTGGCGTCGGTTCCGCTGGGGTCGAGGACGACGGGGTGCGCGGTTTTGGGGTCGTTGACGTGAAAGATGTTGACGAGGCGGCCGGCGTTGGGGGAAAGCCCGGAGGATGCGGAGATGAGATCGAGCAGGCGGTGATGGTAGGTGTAGGGATAGACGCCCGGCCGGGCGACTTCACCGAGAACGCTTACGTCCTGGCCCGCGTAGACCATCACGAGCACGGAAACCAACGGATGGAGCAACATGCCTTTGGTTAGGAGCTGGGCCTCGATGGCGTGAGCGGCGGCGAGCTCGTCCAAGCCGGCGATTGGAATTGCGCCGATCAGGGGGAGAGTGATGGTTCCTTCGGGCGAGACGCGGACCTGGGAGTGGAACTCGGGGGTGTGGGACTCGCCGATATCGAGGAAGTCGCCGGGGCCGATGGGCGCGGGCATGGGCGAGCCGGCGGGTGTGGCCGGCAGAGGCAGTCCAGAGGGAGTTACTGCGGCGGGCGCGTCCCAGACGGTGGGCGCTTGTTTGGGGTTGGGCAGGCTTTTGGTTTCCTGGGTCTGCGGGAAGGTGGCGACGCCGGTAGGCAGGCCCGAGGTGCTGGGCGTCGGGGCCTGGGCATGCGCAAGCGCGCCCCCGGCAAGCGCAGCCAGCAGCAGAAGGGCGAAACGGGTTTCAGGGCGTTGGATCGAGTCGGCCAAGAGCGCGCCTCCCACTGCCAGCCAGAATCCGGCGAAAAAGGTGATGGCGAAGTACAGCAGGGGATTGGGCGCGACGGGTTTGACGGGCGGGCGCGCGTCATCCACCACCGAGATGTTGGCGGTGTGAACGCCGGCGGCAAGGCCGGCTTCCTGGACTTTTTCGAGGAGGCGCAGGTAGAGCGCGTGAGCGGCGTCGGATTCTTCGCGCATGGCCGTGTATTGGGTCGAAGCCTGATTGAGCTTCAAGCCTTCGCCGGTGGTTTCTTCGAGGCTTTTGCGAATCATTTGCTCGCGTTCGAGTGCGGTTTGCCAGTTGCTTTTGAACTGGGCCAGGAGTTTGGCGTCTTCGGCCCGCTTTTGCCGGTCGAGGTCGCGTAACTGGCGGCCAATTTCGACCACGCGGGGGAAATCGGGGCCGTGTTCGGCACTCAACTGGGCCTGCTCCTGTTCAAGGTCGCTCTGGTGAGCGCGAATCTGCTCGAGAAGCGCGGAGGCAAAGTTGTCCCCTTGGGCCTGAAGGCCGGGATCGGAGGCGATGACCGCTTCCGGATCTCCCTGGGAGGCAGCGCGGTATTCGGCTTCAGAGAGAATGCGGTCGGCGGTCGCGGAGACGAGCTGGCGGCTGAGCTCGTCCATCTCCAACCCCGTAGAGTTGTGTGCGGCATCGCTGGGCTGGCCGTTGGCGAGGGTCTGCGGGGTGCTGACGATGCCGTGGGCGTTCTCGAAGTCGGCGAGACGCTGGTCGTCGCGGTCGACACGGGCTTTCAGCTCCTGGAGCTGGTTCTGGAGCCAGCCGGAGGCCTGCGCGGTGGCCTGGACCTCGGATTCGGTGTCCTGCTCGATGTAGGCGCGGATGAGGGCGTTGACCACGGCAGCGGACAAAACCGGATCGCGGGAGCGAAAGCGGACTTGGACGAGCAGTGTGCGGGGCATGGTTTCGACGTCGAGGCGACGGGAGAAGCGGTCGAGCAGCCAGGCCTGCGCGGTGGGGTCTGGAGCACCGGGGCGAAACGCGGGAAAGCGGCGGGCAAAACCGCCCCGGAAGCCGGGAGCCTGATAGAGCTGGAGGCCGGTGATGACGCGCCAAGCGAGGCGATCGCTACGCAGGACGCCGGCAAGGGTTTCAAGGGCGACCGGCGCGGAGAGGATGGAGGCCGAGACGAGGGGCTCGGCGGCGTCGAGGCTGAGCGAAGAAGCCGGGGAAGTGCGCATTTCGATTGTGGCAGCGGCCTCATATTGATTGGGAGCGAGCAGGCAATACAGAAGGCAAAGGAGCAGAAGGCCGCCCTCGATGAGAGCCACGAGACGGCGACGGCGCTTGAGGACCTGCCACAATTCGCGCAGCGACACGGAGGCGTGGACGCGGCGAACCTCGGCCGGGGCCAGCGTTTCAAGCTCGCCTGGGGAGAACTGCTCAACCGGGGCGCCGTCAGGCAAGACGTGGAAACCTCAGTTTCGGGAGTCGCGCGGCGCGGCGGCTGACACGCTGCGAACGGCCGCAGGCCGGCAAACCCAGTCTGAGGGATCGGGGAAGAAATGTTAGTGAGCCACATCACGCAATGCAGGGAAATTAAAGAGGCGCGCGACGTTACGGAGGGGCAACGGATGGGGGTCCCGGCGTCGCACGGCACCACTCGACGGTGCGGCGCAAACCCTCGCGGAAGTCGACCGCAGGCCGGTAGCCTAGCAAGTCCTGGGCGCGGCGGATATCGGCCAGCGAATGGCGGATGTCGCCGGAGCGAGGGGCGGCATAGGCAGGCTGACCACGGTAGCCGGTAAGTTCACAGAGGATGGCGAAGGTTTGGTTGAGCGTGATGCGGGCGCCGGTGGCGAGGTTCATCATCTGGCCCGCGACCTTTTCCGCCGGAGCGGCGGCGGCCAGGAGATTGCCCTCGACCACGTTATCGATATAAGTAAAATCGCGGCTCTGCTCGCCGTCGCCGAAGATGGTGGGCTGCTCGCCGGCGAGCATTTTGCGGCAAAAGACGGCGAGAACGCCGGAGTAGTGGGAAGTGGGGTCCTGGTAAGGGCCGAAGACGTTGAAGTAACGGAGCACGACGGTTTCGAGGCCGTAGACGCGGGTGAAGGCGCGCATATAGTGCTCGCCGGCCAGCTTGGCGACGGCGTAAGGGCTGATGGGGTTGGGCGACATCTCTTCGTGCTTGGGCAGGGTGGGGGCGTCGCCGTAGGCGGAAGAGGAGCCGGCGTAGACGAGGCGGCGGACACCTGCTTCGCGGGCGGCCAGGAGCAGGTTGAGGGTAGCGTCGACGCAGTTGCGGTTCGTGGATGCGGGGTCGGCGACGGAGCGGGGAACGGAGGCCAGCGCGGCCTCGTGAAAGACGATTTCGACGCCGGCGCAGGCGTGGCGACAGGCGTCGGGGTCGGCGAGATCGGCTTCAAGGAATTCCATGGCCTCAAGGCCGGCGAGATTGGCGCGCTTGCCGGTGATGAAGTTGTCGATGCCGCGCACGGTTTGACCGCGCTTGAGTAACGCGGCGGCGATGGAGCGACCGATGAACCCGGCAGCGCCGGTGACGAGATACTTTGGCAAATGACACTCCCAACCAGGTTGAAATTCAGCGCCAGCCAGGAATCGACTCTACCTTGGCCAGACGGAGGCCAACAGCGACCCGATGAACACCACCTGGATGGCCAACCTCGGACCCAGTTTCGGCACGGGGCGGCCGCCGATCGTCAAGCCCTCTCGCGCGGCCTTGGCATTGGCAGGAAAGAGGCAAACCAGCATGGCAGCGGCCAAGACGGCAACGACGGCGGCCGCGCGGGGGACCTGCAGTCCCGCGGCAATCAAAATCTCCGCAATTCCGGTGAGCGTCACCCACATTCCAGCGTCGCCCACGCCGCTCAGAACCATGCGCATGAGATCGTTCCTGCGCCGTCCCCAGTGCGCCGACGCCGTGAGCAGGAACATGACGCCGAGGGCCGCCCGTAGCGCGTGCTGCCAGTTCGCAAAATAAGGCGCGCCCAGTCCGGCCAGCCGGAAGGCTGCAAACGCCACCGCCAACACAATGAGCGGAATCATCCAGGCTGTCGTCCTTCGAGTCGCTGCATGGCAGACTGTCCCATGATTTCACACGGCGGGGCTCGGAGTGGACGGAGCAGAAAGCATGGCCGCGGAGCGAGGGCGATTGGCATGGCAGTCCACGGGGTTTGACGATTTACTTTTCAGTTACCCTCTCCCCTACCCCCTCCTCCTTTACGCGTTAAGTGGTTTGTTTGCAATCACTTATACTATTTAGTACTGGGTCTAAATTCTTGATAATAAAGGGGTTAGATCCTAAAAT
>JASHTU010000090.1 GCA_030040395.1 Acidobacteriaceae bacterium | reverse complement strand
CCCCGGAACTCGAATCGTGCTCGAAGTGCGGGCGAGTCGAATGCCCATCCTCTTGGAGGACAATCAATTTGTGGGAAGGGTAAATTACTTCAAAATGTCCGCCGAACCGGAAAAGGTGTATGGCGTTTCGATTGGATCCTCATATCAGCAGCAGGGGTTGGCTGTGAGCAAGCAGTTCAAGCGCGCGCAGCAGCCCAAGCCCGATCCCGCCATCAAACCCTCGGCCCGCGAAGCGCCAAATCCGGCCAGCCCGCCCCACCGCCGGCGCGGGGCCTCGCCGCCAGCCGAAGACGAAGCCGACGAAACCGGCCCCGCGTTCAAGTTCGCCGCGTCCACCGTCCCGGTGAGCACGCGCTAAGCGCCAAAACCCTCACCCGGAGCCTGCTCAGGACTGAGGCTTCGCAGTCTGCGGAAAGATTCATTCGAAGGCAAGACTCTGAAAGGGGAGGACTTAGAGCGTTTTCGATTCAAATTTGGCCATTGTGGGGTGCGAACCGGCCGTTCACGACTGAATTGTATTCATGCCCGTCTGGCGCGAAATTCCAAGCCAATGGCGGCTATGGCTCTGGTATCGAGCCTCTGCACGGCATACGGGAAGACCATCGTTTCTTCCGCCTGAATATGTTCATCGTAAAGATGCTTGAGCTGCTCCGCGGCCGATCGAAGCCGCTCTCCGTCGCTCGGGTTCAGCTGGCCTGTTGAAATCCACGCTGAGTAGAAATTCTCGATTTGGCTATGTAGGTGGTCGGCGCAGCGATGGTCGTTCTCCAGTCTGGCCAGCTCCTTTTGCTGGTCGGTCGCTGATTCTGCGCGAAGCCTGGGAAAGAGGGATTCTTCTTCGTCGGCATTGTGCCGCGTACCCCCCTCCCGAAAGTATTGGAGCGCCGCCTTCACGGCGACAGTTTCCTCGTCAGTTAAAGCTCTACCTTGAGCTCGGTCTGCCACCACGCAAAGGATTTTCAGGAAGCGCTCGATCCTGCGATGACAATCCTTCAACATTCCGATCGGGTCGTCGAATCCGCTATCCGGTTTTGCGCCTATTTGAATTCCCATCGTGTTGTCTTCCGTTGCAACGTTTCCTTGGTTATGGAAGCCGCAACTCGCCGCCGAAACTCGCCAATCGAAATCCCCGAGAAAGGATCTCCGCCATCAGGGACTCTCACAGTTCGTGCGATATGGAAAGAGAGGACATTCCGCTTCGACGATCACCGTCCACGGTACAGAAATTGCGCGTAGATCCAGATTGCCCGTGCGTTCCCAGGCAGATCGCGCGGGCGCTCCAGAACGGGCGGTGGCCTCCGAATCTCACTTTTCAATAGGCGCGCCGACGATGCTGCCGTATTCGGTCCAGCTCCCGTCGTAATTCTTTACGTTCGGCAGGCCAAGCAGATATTTGAGCACAACCCATGTGTGGCTCGACCGCTCGCCGATTCGGCAGTAGGCGATAGTGTCTTTTTGGGGATCCACGCCCTTTTCCTCCAAATAGATCTTACGCAACTCGTCGGCTGACTTAAAGGTGCCGTCGGGGTTGGCCGCCGTGCTCCAGGGAATGCTTTTGGCCCCGGGAATATGGCCGCCGCGCTGCGCCGTTTCGGTCATGCCGGGAGGCGCGATGACCTTGCCCGTGAATTCATCGGGGCTGCGCACGTCAACCAGGTTGTGACGCTTTTCCGTTTGCACCTTCAGCACTTCGGGAAGCAGGGTGCGCAAGCTCAGATCCGGCTCGCTGGCGCGGTACTGCGTCGGAGTGATCTTCGTCGGCTCCGCGGTCAGCTCCTTATCAGATTCGTTGAGCCACTTCACGCGGCCTCCATTCATCAGCCGCACATCTTGGTGGCCGTACATTTTGAACAGCCAGAAAGCGTAAGAGGCAAACCAGTTGTTGTTGTCGCCGTACAGGATCACCGTGTCGCTGGGAGAGACGCCCGCCGCGCTCAGCAGTTTTTCGAATTCTTGCTTGCTGATGATGTCGCGGCGGACCTGGTCCTGAAGCTGGCTCTGCCAGTTGAAGCCGACTGAGCCCGCGATGTGGCCCGCGTCGTACGCTTTCGTGTCCACATCGACCTCAACAAGTTTGATCCCGGGTTTTCCGAGATTCTGCTTTACCCAGTCGGTGTCGACCAGGACTTCGGGATGCGCGTATTCAGTCATAGGGTTGTCACCTTTGTGTGTTAGGGTTCGAGGCCCGGGATATGCTTGATCATGTTGGAAGTGTATTTGAAGATGTTGTCCGGGAAGATCATGACGCCGAATCCACGCTGATCGCGGGCGGCGATCTGCAAGGCGCCCTCAAGAATCAGGCCCGAGCTCGGACCGGCCAGCAAGCCTTCATTTTGGCATAGGTCCAACGCGCGAGTGTAGGCGAGGTTGAAATCCAGTTCGAGTATGTCGTCGACGAGCGAAGGATCGAAGAGCTTGGAAACCTCAAGCTGGGAAACATTGCGCAAGCCGGGCACGTCGTGACCCTCGGTGGGCTGCACGGCGACGATTCTGATCTTCGGATTCTTTGTACGCAGAAACCGACCCACGCCCGTCACGGTGCCGCAGGTGCCCAGCGAGGTAAACAAATGTGTGATGCGGCCTTTCGTCTGCTTCCATATCTCGGGACCCGTGGTTTTGATGTGCGCCTCGACGTTGTTCTCGTTTTCATACTGATTGGGCATGACGTATTTGTGGCTCTGTGCTTTGGCGTAGGTTTTGGCCAGATTGATCGAGCCGTCGCCCAAGCCAGGCGCAGGGCACAGTTCGTCGGAGACGATCTCCAGATCGGCGCCGGCGATCTTCAACAGCACCTTCTTTTCGTGTGGAACCTTGTTCGGCACAATGGCCAGGAGACGATGTCCGCGCGCGCGCGCCAAAGCGGCCAGGCTGATGCCGGTATTGCCTGAGGTTGGTTCGACGAGACCGCGGCCATTGTTCAGTTTGCCGCGTTCTTCGAGGTCGCGCAACAGCTCCCAGGCAGCGCGGTCCTTCACCGAGCCGAAGGGGTTCATCCATTCAAGCTTCGCGTAGAGAGGGAACTCCGCATGAACATTCAGCCGGTTGATGCGCACAAGCGGAGTGGGGTTCTCCTCGCTCGGCATCATTTCAAATACGTTTTCGTAAACCCGCGTTTGGTGCTCCATCGTGGTATGCATCTCGGCTTTATGAGCATCAGCTCTTGGCCATTCAAGCATTCAAGATCATTTTTCCGAAACTCTGGGAGAGCGGCGGCAGAGGTGCGCAATTCGGCTCCTGAACAGCACTATCTACATCGCCGGGAAACATTACGCATAAGTACAATCCCTTTTCGCGGCTGCTCTTCAAATAATTAATCAAATACTCGATCCAATTATAATTTGACAGCCGCGCAATAATCGAATTGCATCGGTGGCCAATACAAAGGTAACTGGAAAAATCGATCCTCGCAAATGCGACGATTTCCGATAGTATAGTGCAGTGACCCTCGGCCTGTCGCGCTAACCGAGTTTGAAGCTGGGGCTCTCCGGCGGCTTGTCCAGAGTTTCCCGCCGCATTTCTCCAGTCTCTTCCACCAGCAGCCAACGCCGCAGTTGCAGGATGTCATTGGCGCGCACAACTCCTACCGGGTGCAAATCGCGGTTTGACTTCACCACTACGACATTCTCCGCGTTTTTGAGCATCATGTTGCGATGCACCCGGTCCACCGTCTCGCCGGGAAACGCCAGTACGTAATCCTGATGCGCTAACTCCTTCATCGTGAAATGGTGATCGGGAGGTTCAATGCGCAATAGATCGTGCGCCTCCACGATACCGATCAAAATCCCATCTTGACCGACAATCGGGATGAAATCGAGATGGGTCGGCGCAAGTTTCCGAAGCACTGCGCGAAGCTCCTCGTCGCCGCCGAGAACCAGGAATTCCTTGCGCATTACCTGGTCAATGCGCGCCCGCATTAAGACCGGCACCGAGTAGTCTTGCAGCACGATCAGGCCGCGCTTCACCAGCTTGACGGTCATAATCGAGTCGCGGCTGAACAGCCGCACCACCCCGTCCGCGATCATCACGCAAACAATCAGGGGTAACAGCGAATTCGGATTGTGGCTTAGTTCCAGCAGGAACACGATGCTGGTAAAAGGCGCGCGGGCAATGCACCCGAACACGCCCGCCATGGCCACGAGAGAGTAGAACGCCGGATCGCTGACCAGGTGCGGAAAGATATGCCGGCATCCGACCGCGAAGGCAGCGCCGAGACCGCCGCCGACGACCAGAGAGGGAGCAAATACTCCGCCCGTTGTCCCTGAACCCAGCGAGATCACCAAAGCCCAGAACTTCGCGAAGCCGATTCCCAGAAGGCTGCCCATCGTAAGCCGGTCGTTCAGCATGTCGCGGATCGTATCGTAGCTGGTGCCGAAAACCTGGGGGCAGAAGTAGCCGATGATGCCCAGAATGAGCGCTCCGATGGCGGGGCACCAGATCGCGGCATATTTAATGGGAAGATTGTCGAAGAAGTCCTCGAGCCAGGAGAGCACGCGGATCATGACGATTCCCACCACTCCCATCAGCAGGCCGAGCACCGCAAAGAGCCATAATTCGTTCGTACCTGTGATTTTGAATTCCGGAGTAGGAAACAGCGGCGCCCAGCCGACAAAATAGACACGCACGCCCGTGGCTACTGCAGAGGCCAGCGCAACGGGGATAAAAGACCGCGCGCGCATCTCGAAAAGCAGTAATTCCACCGCCACCAGAATGCCCGCCAGAGGGGCGGTAAAAGTCGCCGCCATGCCAGCGGCTGCGCCTGAAGCGAGGAGCACGCGCCGATAGTACGGGCTCAACCCCAGCGCCTGCCCCAGCAGCGAACCGCACGCTCCACCGGTCTGGATGATCGGCCCCTCCGCGCCAAACGGGCCGCCGGTGCCGATGGCCAGTGCTGTCGCCAGGGGCTTTAGAATCGCCACGCGAAGACGCATGCGGCTGTGGCCGAAAAGCACCGCTTCCATGGCTTCAGGAATGCCGTGGCCTTTCAACGTCGGCTCAAAAAAGTAGATGAGCAGGCCAACCACCAACCCGCCGATGGGCGGGATTAGAAGAACCCAGAGGTGCAGATGATTGTGTGCCGGGTAACTGATAGCGAATGAGATGCGGCCATAGAAGAAGAGATTTGTGAAGAAGTAGATCAGTTCCAGCAAGCCCTGAGCCACGAGGCCGCCGATCAGGCCCACCAGCAGGGCATAAATGCAGATCTTGACCGCCTGAGGTTCCAGCGCAATGCCGAATTGTCCTTCTTCTACAGTTGTCAGTTCCGGTTGGTTGTCGGCTTCAGAAGCGGATAAGCCGGGCATAGGGAACCTCCCGTGT
>JASHTU010000089.1 GCA_030040395.1 Acidobacteriaceae bacterium | reverse complement strand
ACTATCGCGTCAACGAAAACACCACGGTGACCAGGCTGCCCCAACCGACGGCCAATCAGAGACAGATCCTCCAAGCCTTGGGTGTGAGGCTGCCAGCCATGTAGTCAGGAGCCCCCGCGCGATGAGGGGCATGCAATCGCTTTTGCATCATGCAGTTATCGGGGAAATTACGCTCTCAATGAAAAGGAAGATCCGTCAGAGGATGACCCATGGCTGATCTCCAGTTGAAAGATTTTGTCGGTGGAACAGGAAAACACCCTGGCGAACATCAGCGCCAGCTCCAGGCTCGGCACATAGCGGCCCCGTTCGATGGAGTTGATGCTCTGACGCGACACGCCAACGGCATGGGCTAACTGCTCCTGGGTCCACCCCCGAAGTGTGCGGAGCTCTTTCACTCGATTTGCAATGACCCATGCCATGTAAAGCTAACTTTCCAGATCAAGGTACCGCAATTCCAAGTTGATGTCAAGCCAGCTTTCCACTTTTTCGGCTCTTTTTTCAGGTGGGCTTCGCGGGACGAGACACACGGAACATGGCCGCGACGTACCAGGCAACGGCGGCAAAGATGCACACCAGCGCAAAGGGCATAAACGCCGCGGGAATGCCCGCGCCAGGATGCCGGGCCGCCCGGAGCGCAAACCATTCGAGGCCGGCAAAGAGCCAAGCTAGCTCGAATTTGAGCCACGCAATCATATCGAGAGCGAGCGCCTGGAGCCGCGGCCGGTTCAGGGGCGTAACGCGGACGGGATAGTTGAAGACGGAAGGATTGCGGGCCACCAACGTGATGAGCAGATAGAGGCCGATGGCGATTACCGGGAAAAACAGCAGGGCCGTCGCCGGGCCCCAGGCGTCCGGGCGTCCATTGACGCCGAAATGCGTGGGGATGCGCGCCGGCAAACGCGCGGGACCGAAAAAGGCGCCAACGGCAAGGAAGAGGAGCCATGCCAAGGCGACCAACCCGAAAGCCTCGAGGATTCTGCGCATCGCATCCTTTCTCTACCGCTACGATACTGCGGCCGAACCGCCGATCCGCAAATTGACCGGAATCAGCCGGTAACGGTAGAATCGAAGAGTTTGGCGATGCACCCCATTGCGGGTGTGCGGGAGAGTGTACGGTGCGCCCACCGGAAAAAGGGCTCACCGGAAACGCGCTTCCCGTTGCGGTCACTGCCTGTATCCGCTCCAAGCCCAGAGGAGTTTCAAGCAGTTCGCGCCCGGCTTAAAGGTCAGCGCGCGGGAGGATTTGTTATGTACGCAGTCATACGCACCGGCGGCAAGCAGTACCGTGTGGCCCCGGGCGACGTGGTGAAAATCGAGAGCCTCCCGAGCGAAGGCCAGACCGTGGAGTTCAGCGACGTGCTGGCGATATCTGGCGAGCCCGGAACCCTGGCCAAACCGGGGGCCGCGAAGGTGACGGCCGAAGTAGTGCGCGAAGGCCGCGCGGACAAGATCCTGGTCTTCCACTTCAAACGCAAGAAGCAGTACAAGAAGCTCCGCGGGCACCGGCAAGGTTTCACTGAGGTGCGCATCAAGGCGATTGAAGTCGACGGCGTAACCTACACGGCGGCGAGCTAAGAATGGGGTTAGTTCTCACCTTTAGCTCTTAGCTATTAGCTCTTGGCTTTTAACTCTCAGCTCGTGGCGGGCTCGTCTGGGCAGAAGCTAAAGGCTAGAAGCTGTTTTTTCAGAGGGGGATTCGACAATGGCGCACAAAAAAGGCGGAGGCAGCTCCACAAATGGACGCGACTCCAATGCACAGCGGCTGGGCGTGAAGGCCTTCGCAGGCGAACTCGTGACCGGGGGCTCAATCATCATTCGGCAACGCGGCACACGCATCAAGCCGGGCCGCAACGTGGGGATCGGGTCCGACGACACGCTCTTCGCCAAGGTTACGGGACGCGTGAAGTTCACTGACCGAGGCCAGCGCGGCCGCTTTGCCTCGGTTGAGCCGGTTGCATCCGAGTAGGGCCAGTCGGGTAAGGAAGGGGCAGTCGCGTAAGGCTCAACGCGCGGCCGAAAAATACGCCGGCTCGGGTTTGGCAGCCAACCTGGTTACATAGACGCCGGCCACATAGACGCCAAAGGCCACGGCTCAAGCCGCAGCCTTAGCTTTCTTGATCCCTCGGTCCCTCGGTCCCCCGGTCCCTGCCTTTTACAGCTCCGACTCCCGCCCTTTGAAATTGCGATTCAGGACTTTCTCAACCACTTTCTCCACATCGGTGAGGAAAAAGCCGTTGGCAGGCTGCTGTACGGCGACTTGGGTTCCGGTGTGGCCCAAGGCGGAGGCAATCTCGTTCCAGCGATAAATGGTCGAGCTGACCGGCATCACCACCGGCTTGCGGACCGGCTCCGGCAGCACGCAATAAACGGTCCAAATAAACAGCGCAACCAGGACCAGCGACTCATAGGCGAGTTGTAAAGGCGCCGTGAGGCTGACGTGCGAGGAAACGAGGGAAGCGAAGGTGAAGTCGTTTGCCGACATCAGGCCAAAGCCAAGCGCAATGCCGAAAGCGGCATCGCGGGCTGAAAGGCGCAACGCGTTCATCCCAAGGCAAAGGAAAGCCAGCAGGCACAAAGTAAGGACGCCCACGGCGCGCATTAAGCCGTCGGCAACCTCGGGAATGATGTGCACGCCGAAGTGAACGAAGGAAATCGAAAAGAACGTGACGATGAGAGAAATTAGGATGGCCCACCGGAACAAGGCCACGCCGATCCGCAACAACCCCGGAAAGGCAGAAAGCGCGGAGCGGAAAACTTCAAGGCAGATGAAGAATAGGAGCACCGCGCTGACGATGTAGATAGCCCAGTAAGAAAAGAAGTAGACACTAAAATAAGCGTGACCCCAGGGCCGCGACTGGGCATAAAGCACAGCGAGCAGAAAGGGCGTCGAGGCCACATGCAGCCCAAGGTAAGCGCCCATTGCCGGGAAGCGGCGGGCCAGCCGCTTCTTCCAGAACAATAGACCGAGCGTGATCCAAAGCAAAAATTCGGACACGCTCATCGCGGACATGACAAACCCGGAGCTCATTTGGACCCGACCTACCTGAAAGCTTTTTCAGGATAGCGCCAAAAGCCTCACGGGCTCAATCACAAAAGGGTAACTGCCTGATGGCACTTTTGTGCCATCAAGTACTTAAGCCTAGTTTCCGGGCGGTGGAGTGTTGCCGCAGGTGGGTACACCCGGCCCGCATTGAGGAACGGGCAAACCAAGAGGCCCGGGTCCGAAAGCGGATGCCGATAGAGAGCTGGCAACGGGGTTGATGGACGCCGACGTGACCGAAGCTCCAGTTAGCCCGGCAAAAACCACAAGCAGTGTGAAGACGCGAATGGCGAGTTTCATCGTTAGTAACCTCAGGGGCCCAAAATAAGAATCTTCAGGCACTCCAGAATCATACCTCAATTCCGGGGACAAGTCCAGCTTTTTCTTTTAGATACCAACCTAGTAATCCACATGGTTACTGAAGTCACATTTCATAGTCGCCGTCGCACCCCAAATAGACCCCTGAATGGACCGTGAAGCTGGCGTCAGGGAACCTTCCGACATGGTAAAATGTCAAGTAGGCCAGATTCGCATAAGCCCCCTGTCTTTCAAGCGGTTAGTCCCGGAAATGCAGCCCGGACCTGCGGCCGGCCGCCTGGCGCGTCGGAATCTTATGCGACCAACCCGGCAGACGGAATTTATGGCAACCGAAGTCATCACTAGCATTCCCCTCCCCGACGAAAGCGGCAGTTACACCGGCGAAAACATCAAGGTCCTGGAAGGCCTGGAGGCGGTGCGTCTGCGTCCGGCCATGTATATCGGCTCGACCGGCGAGATGGGATTGCACCACCTGGTGTATGAGGTCGTCGATAACTCGGTGGACGAGGCCCTGGCCGGCTACGCCAAAAAAATCGAAGTTGTCATCCACGTCGACAACTCCATCACGGTAACCGACGACGGCCGCGGCATCCCCGTGGACATGATGCCGCTGGCCAACGGCGAAATGATGCCCGCCGTGCAGGTGGTGCTCACCAAGCTCCACGCCGGGGGCAAGTTCGACTCCTCGACTTACAAAGTCTCGGGCGGCTTGCACGGCGTTGGGGTGAGCTGCGTTAACGCGCTCAGCCAGGAGTTCAACGTGGAGATCTGGCGCGACGGCCACACCTGGGAGATGGACTTCAGTTGCGGACTGCCCACCAGCCAACTGCGCCAATCGGGCGCCAGCAAGCGGCGAGGCACGCGTGTGCACTTCCTGCCCGACAAAAGCATCTTCGCCGCCACCGAGTTCAACTACGACACTCTGGCGCAGCGCCTGCGCGAGATGGCCTTCCTCAATAAGGGCCTGGAAATTACGCTCATCGACGAGCGCACCGCCGATCCCAAGACCGGCGAGGCCCGGCGCGCGGAGTTCAAGTACGCGGGCGGCATCGCCGAGTTTGTGAAGCACCTGAACCGCGGCAAAACGGTCCTGCACGACAAGCCCATCGTCATGGAGGCCCTCCGCGACGGCGTCGAGATCGACATCGCCCTGCAGTACAACGACACCTATTCGGAAGCGGTTTTCAGCTTCGCCAACAATATCAACACCGTGGACGGCGGCACGCACCTTTCCGGCTTCCGCACCGCGCTGACCCGCACCATCAACTTCATCGGCCAGCAGATGGGTCTCTTCAAAGACATGAAGGAGAACCTGAGCGGCGACGATGTGCGCGAGGGACTGGTGGCCGTGGTCAGCGTCAAGCTGCCGCAGCCGCAGTTCGAGGGCCAGACCAAGGGCAAGCTCAACTCCGACATCGCCGGCGTGGTGCAGGCGTTTGTCAACGAGCGCCTGGGCGCGTTCCTTGAGCAGAATCCACCCGTCGCCCGCAAGGTCATCAACAAGGCGATTGAGGCGGCCCGCGCGCGGGAAGCCGCTCGCAAGGCCCGCGACCTGACGCGGCGCAAAGGCGCGCTCGACGG
>JASHTU010000088.1 GCA_030040395.1 Acidobacteriaceae bacterium | reverse complement strand
ACTGGATTTACGCGGCGCTCGCCCGCCTGCAAGCGCTCGGCTACGTGGACAGTGCCTACCTGGGGCTGCGCCCGTGGACCCGGCTCAGCATCGCGCACATGCTGGAGCGGAGCGCCGACCGGATCACATCGGAGAAAAACAACGAGGCGGCGCGCGCCATCTACTTCGCGGTCTTGCGCGAGGTCCAGCCGGATATCAATCGCAGCACGTCGCTCGAGAGCCCACACGTGGAACTGGAGAGCGTGTATACGTTGCTGCGCGGCATCGGCGGCCTACCCTTGGGCGACAGTTATCACTTGGGGCAGAGCATTGTCGACGATTACAGGCGCCCTTACGAGCATGGGTTTAATAACTATTCCGGCTTCAGCGGGCGGGCGGAAGCGGGGCGCTTTTCGCTCTACTGGCGCGGCGAATTTCAGCACGAGCCCGCGGCGGCGGGTTACTCGGCAGCGCTGGCTGCGTCTCTTTCCAATACCATCGACGGGGTTCCCTTCGCCACCAATCCGCATCAGGACACCATTCCTGAAGGGCCGATCGCGGAGGCCAACGATATGCGGATTATGGAGGCGAATCTCTCCTTTCATCTGCTGGGCCACGAGATCTCGTTCGGCAAGGAAGATCATTGGCTGGGGCCGGACGCGGGTGCATCGATGTTGTGGGGCGACAATGCCGAGGACATTTACGACTTGGAGATTAACCGCGTCGAGCCGCTGGATATTCCGCTGCTTTCGCGTCTGACCGGACCCTTTCGTTACGACTTTTTTGTGGGCAGCCTGAAGGGCCACACGGATCCGAACGCCCCTTGGGTGCACATGGAGAAAATCAGCTTTAAGCCGACGCGCAATTTGGAATTCGGGTTCGACAGGATGACGCTATGGGGCGGCAAGGGGCACGAGCCGATTACGCTGCACACGTTTCTGCATAGCTTCTTCAGTTTTCAGAATGTGACGGCGGCCGTGAAAAACTCCCGTGACGACCCGGGTTACCGGGTGGGCGCCTTCGACTTCAGCTACCGTCTGCCGTTTTTGCGGGATTGGGTGACGCTTTATACTGACTCGCTGGTGCACGACGATGTGAGTCCGGTGAGCGCGCCCCGGCGATCAGGCGTGCACCCGGGCATTTATCTGGCGCGGTTTCCGGGAATGGAAAAGCTCGATCTGCGCCTTGAAGGCGCCAACACCGACACTCCCAGTTCATCGGGCGCCTCTGGTCAATTTCTTTATTGGGAGACAATTCAGAGACAGGGGCCGACCAACAATGGGTTTTTGGTGGGCGACTGGGTGGGACGGCAAGGCAAAGGCGGGCAGGGGTGGCTCACTTATCACCTTTCGCCCCGCGAGACAGTGCAGCTTCAATATCGCCGCGCCAAAGCCGCCTCCGCGTTCATTCCCGGCGGCGCCACGCAGAACGACTTCGGGCTCCTTGCGGTGAAGAGAGTCTTGCGCGACGTGGAGATTCGCGGGCGCGTCCAGTACGAGCGCTGGAAGGTGCCGCTCTATCAGCCGGGCGCGCAGAGCGACACCACGGCTGCGCTTCAGATTACGTGGTTCCCGTTCGAACCGGGACACGTTCAGTGACGACTGCGCGGACCGGGATCGATTCGACCAGCGGCGACTTGGCCTCTCGCGCCCTGGCATCGACTTCCGGTTTTTCGCGCTCGAGTCTCTCGCGTTCAAATTTTTCATGCTCAACCAGCGAATCGGCAACCGCGCCATCCCAGCGGCGAAGCACGCTGTTTACGATGAGCTTGAGATCAGAAGAGAATGTTGCGCGCGCCATATACTCCGCGTCGAGTTGGCGCTTGGCGGGAAGCACGACGGTGCGATAGTAGGTCTCCAGGTGGTGTTGGGGCACGCGATCGAGAATGATCTCTTCGCGGGCGAAGGCGATGGTGGCCGCGCCGGTGACGCCCGGACGGCAAAGAAGATCGCAGATCACATGTTCCGGCATTTTGGGGCGCGGCCCGACCAGGCTCATGTGGCCGAGCAGGACGTTGAAGATTTGCGGCAGTTCATCGAGTTTCCATCGGCGCAGGAATGGGCCAATGGAAGTAAAGGGTTGATTATCGGCCGTTGTGACGGCGTGATAGGCCGCGTCCGGGTCGTGAACCATGGTGCGGAATTTGAGAATCGTGAACGAGCGGCCCCGGCGCCCGCCGCGTTTTTGCAGAAAGAACACGGGACCGGCAGAAGTGGCGCGCACCGCCAACGCCACAGCCAACAGAATCGGAATGAGCAGCGGCAGCGCGGCGAGAACGCAGGCGCAATCGAATACCCGCTTGGCCGCCGACTGCGACCAGGAACTCAGCTCTCTCCGCGCGCCTTTCCGCACCAAATGAAGCGTGGCGCGCGTCCCTTGAGGCCGGTGGGCCGCAACATCCCGATCCGCGTCGTCGTGGCGCTGTGAAGATGGTTGAGTTTGCGCTTTTTCAAGGGCTTGCTGAACAACCAAGCCGACGTTCACAAGCGACCCTCCACGAGGTGATCTCATCGATCACAGGGCAATGCTTATCGAATTCCTCAAGAGTTCAAGAAAGAATCCCTGCTCCGTTACCGACTGTGTTGCGATGGACACCGTTTAATTTGGATTCTCCCCGGCTTTCGCTCCCGTTTTG
>JASHTU010000087.1 GCA_030040395.1 Acidobacteriaceae bacterium | reverse complement strand
TGAACCGGGCCATGTTGAACAGTCCATCGCTCTTCGCGCCCTCCCGAACACTTCTCCGCTCAGGAGGAAAGCTTTACCATGTTCAAGGTAATCGTCGCTGATAGCCAGCCCGTTTTTCGCGCTGGCGTGGCAAGCGTGCTCTCGTCTGAAACCGGCTTTCAGGTCGTACAACAATGCGCGGATTGGAAATTCCTCCGCGAGGCCGTCGGCCGCCATCCTTCCGCCCTCATCCTGGCCTCCACGTGGGTCGTGGATTCTCTTTCCGGCTTGCTCGCGATGGCCCATCAAGCGGGCAGCCGCATCCTTCTTGTCATCGAAGATACTGAATCGAGCCTCCGCTATGCCGCCTCTGGCGTCGCCGGCATCCTGCGGCGCAGCTCTGAGGTCGCCGACGTCCTCAATCACACCCGCAACATTCAACATGGAGCCCTCTTCGTTGCGCCGCCCGTCGCCGGCCCCGTACGGCGCGATCTCGTCGGAAACAGGGCCGCGCAGCAGCTTACCCGGACTGAATTGCGCATCATCGCGCTCCTGCTGGAAGGCATGAAGAACCGCGAAATCGCCCAGGTGCTCCGAACCACAGAGCAGGTCGTTAAGAACTACCTGCGATCGGTCTTTGACAAAGTCGGCGTCTTCGATCGCGTGGAGCTCGCGCTCTATACCTTTCACCATCCAGCCTTGCGCATGGCCGCCGCCGACGTCTCCGCCGGAATCAACTTCGCTCCCGCGTCCGCTCTCGCCCTGGGTGCTTGAGAACGCTGTCTCACCCAGGGGGCCGGGCTCAAATCTGTCCGGTCCATGAGCGGAATTCAAGAAAACAGGGGATTCATGCCGAACGGAACCGCAAAAGCCGCCTTCCCTCGCTTCTCGATTCAACGACACGGATCACCAGAGTTACAAAAGTGCAAAGAAAAGTGACTTTGATCACGCGCCGCGGCAACAAACGCGCTAAAATTCCTCTAACATTCAGTGACAGCTTCCGTGCGCTCGGATTGCAAAGATTGCCCCGGAAGATCTGGAGCTGTTGGGACGCCCTTTGCGGCCTTACGCTTTTCGGGGTTTTGCCGATAGAAAGAGCGACGATCGGCAAGATTCCGCGCTCCATGTCATCGCAGCGGGCCCAGCGAACCTGCCGCCCGGCTTGAGGAGAAACCAATGCCTGTTCTTGTCCATCCCCCGATCAGGTCGTCGCCCCACTGGCAAATCGCCCTCAGTGCCTCGGGCATCGCCGCCGCTCAATTCGCCCGTTGCGGGCTCGACGTGACGGTTCTCTCCGGCCCTGAAAGACCTCGGCACGATCTCGTCGTCACCCGCTCGGGCAACCTCTTCAAGGTGTGCGTCCTGGCCAGCGACGATGGAATCTGGGACCTTACCCAGGCCTACCAGAAGCGCGCCGCCGGGCTTGCCGGCAACATGGCCGAATGCCACCGCGCCATCGATATGTGGCTCGACAAGCACGACGCCCGCATGGTCTGCTGCCTGGTGCAATTCCTCGGCGTGACCATCGACCAGTTGCCCCGCATTTACCTGGCGACACCGTATGAAATTGCGCAAAAGCTGCGCCAGGCCGTCAATCGCGCCGGCGAGGCGATTCTCTGGGAAGAACGAAAATGGGTTTCCGATGGCGATGATTCCCGCATCGTCGAGAAATTGCCCGCGGAATGGCTCTTTTCCTCTGAACGGGTGCGGCAGTTGTTGACCGGCCGCCCGCTCGAGGCCGCTGCCGCGCCGCGTTCGCCCTTCGCCCGCCCATCGGCCACGATCCTCGGGGGCTCCGTTCTCCCCGCGCCGGTGGATCAAGTCGCCTAGAACTTGTCACCAACTTCAGCGCGGGGGAGAGCAAAGCACAGGCCCTACGCGTCTACGGAGATGTTTCCCTCGCGCTCACGTCTGTCCCGCTCTGCCGGAACACGAATCGCAGCACCCACTCGCTTCGAACCGCTTGCCCACCCGCCCGCGCCGGAGCAAACCTCCAGCGCCGCGCGGCTTCCAATGCCAGGTTGGCGAAATACCGGCTTACTCCTCGCGACGCAAAATCGGCGTTCGAGACCCTACCCTCCGGATCCACCTCCACGCGTACCTCCACTTGCACTTTGCCTTCTATGGTCCCGCTCGCCTTCGCGGGCACGTCGGGCATAACCCGGCCGGCAACCGCGCCCTTCTCTGTCACCCCTTCGGGGCTTTGACTCGCCCTATTTAGGCTTTGGCTCCCCGGCGTGCCTTTGCCCGGCTCGGATTCCGGTTGCGTCCCCTGTTCCGCCGCTGCCGGGGCTTGCGCCTCACTCCCTGAGGGCGCCCCTCGCGGCGCCTTATGGGAAAGCGCCGCAAAAATTGCGACGGCCGCCGCCACCACAACCAATAGGGCCACAAGCGTCATCACGCGCCTCTTCCCAGGCCCCATTTTTCCCACCTCGAAGCTGGCGTCGCCCTCTCTTTCGCCCTCACCTCTCGCTGCCTCGCCCTCTGCCTGGTTGACGGCGGTTTGCCGGGTCGGCCCCACCGGCTCCTTTCGCGCCGCTGCCTTGCCCTCGAGCATCGCCTTCAAGTCGCCGAGTGTCGCTCGCTCGGCCGGCTCGCGCCGTAGGCATGCGCGCGCCATGGCGGAGAAAGGTTCGGGTACGGAATCGGGCACAATCGGGTCCCCCTTCGCGCGGGCGTCGAATGCCGGCGGATGTTGCGTCAGAACCTCAACCACGGTCACCCCCAGCGACCACAGATCCGCGGCCGGCGAAATGGTTCCCAAAGCGGTTTCCGGCGCCGCATGGATTCCCTGCTCCGCCGCGCCATGGCCGCCTTCACCGGCGCGTTGAAGATCGTCTCCCGCCAGCTTCAGCCGGTCCTCCACAGCCATGATGTTCGACGGCTTGAGATGACCATGCACGAAACCCTCGCCGTGCAGGTAGGCAAGCGCGTCGAGAACCGGCGCAAACATCTCTCGCGCCTCGCCGGGCTCGAGCGGCCGCTCCGCAATGATCTCCCCAAGAATCTCATCGGCGCACTCCATCACCGCATAGGCCATTTCCACGCCCTCGATGGAAGCCCGTCCGGAATGAAATACCCCCATCAGGTGAGGATGCGACAACCGCGCCGCCGCGGCCCAGCCGGCAAGGCGCTCTTCTACCGCGTCATGATCTCCAGGAATGAGCTTGATGACGGCCTTTTGCCCTTCACGCCCCTCCCATTCGGTCAGAAAAACGAAGCTTCCGTCACCGCCGCCTCGCCATGCGAGAAGGGGAAACCTTCCCTCCACGACCTGCCCAACCCAATCGCTGCGAATGGCGTTGCTGTTCATCACGTAACTCATTCTATTTCTGCGCAGCCGGATTACTTCTGTCTCGCCTCAATGAATACATAGCCGCTATATCGAACATGTGTAATTTCTGATGCGTCCTAGGTATAAATCACGAGAGGCGTGCACGTTGTGCTGGCGCGGGAAGCCAGCGCCTACACCGCGCTGTGGGAATCTTTCACCATTAATCAGCGCCGGTTCCTGCGCGGGCTGGCTGTTGAAGATCGGCGTGTGTCTCCTTACAGTTCCGCCTTCCTGCAAAAGTATGGCCTCAGCCACGCTTCTGCTGTTCATTGCCCGAGCAGCGCCCTCGTCAAGCGCGATCTGATCGATCGCGACGCCCGCTCGTTCATCATTTCCGATCGATTTTTCCGCATCTGGATTCGGGAACGAGAGGAATAACCCATCGCGTAAGAACTGCTGCCGTACGGACCCGCCGTAAGATGGGATCGTGACCGAGGGCTGACATGGGTTTGGATTGGAGCTCGGGAGCCTTGGCGGAAGGCCTTGCTTGCTACCGCAGAACCGAGTTCTTCCTGGCTCACGAGCATTGGGAGAGCGTTTGGCTGCGCCTGGAAGAGCCGGAGAAAAGCTTTCTCCAGGCGCTCATTCAGGTTGCGGCCGCCTTCCACCATCTGCAGGCCGGCAACTCCGTCGGGGCGGTTTCTCTCTTAAGCAGGGCATTGCGCCGCCTCGAATCCCGCCCTGCACATTTTGGCGGGATTGCCGTCGGTCCCCTCCGCGCAGAGGTTACCGCTTGGCTGCGGAAACTCGAGGGCGCGACCGCCGTGTGCACGCAGCCATCCCCGCCCAGGTTCCAGTGCCCCTTTCCTAATATTGACCCGATCCGCAATCCTAAAATCGACAAATTCGAGCGCAGGAATGCTTAACCCGCATCCTGACCGGTCATTCGCCCGTGAATTGCGGTGTTGCCGCGCCGGCAAGGCCCACCCAGCCTCGCCTTCCCCGCGCGGCCATTCGAGAAATTAACGCCCCGGAGCCTCGAAATGAATGTTGTTCAGGCTTGCCGAGTCCGAAGGCAGTTTCGTCTTCCCAGCCGGGTAATGATTTGATTTCAGGATGAATGCAACCAGTTCCGATACCTGGTCAGGCTTAAGCGATCCCGGGCTTGTGGCCGGCATCGTCGCCTGAAGCTTACTGGACAGGTCACCTACCGTCTGGCCAATCCAGTTCTTGAGAAACACCGGGCCAGCCAGCGCAGGCGTCTGGCCCGAGCCTGCGAGCGATGGACCGTGGCACATTGCGCATTGCTGCGTATAAATGGCTTGCCCCTGCGCGGCCTGATCGTTTGTGTAGACGCCGTTCCGCGTGGAGGAGCCCGACTGGGCAAAAAGCACTACTGTCAGGCTGGCGCACGCGGCGAATCCAACCCAGAATGAAATAGCTTTCAATGGAAACCTCTCTGAAATCGATATACTATCTACCGTCTATCCTAGTGGACCCGCAACCGCCCTGAAAAGGGGTGGGGTAGCCAGACCCCATGATTCGCTATACGTATTCCTAAATTCGAGGATAAAATGCCGAACATGCCCAAGCTTTTCCTTCCCACGCTCTTTGCATCCATGCTTCTGCCTGTTTCTGGCGCAGCGCAGGCTGCGCCTCAGGCTGGCCAGGTCGCGCCTCCCGCCGCACCCGCCCAGGATCATCCCACTTTTCACCCCTTCCAAATGCCCCGGCTCGACCCCTTGCTCAACGCCCAGCCGCCAGTCACCGACGACTGGCTCACCTTTAGCCACGATCCCCAACGCACGGGCTGGAACAACGCCGAAACCACCCTCTCCGCCAGCAATGTCTCCAACCTCCAACTGCTGTGGAGCACGCAACTACCCATCACTCCCAGCCCCTTCGCGGCGCAATCCCTCACCGCGCCGGTGGTGGTCTCAGGCGTGCAAACCGCCGACGGACTCAAGACCGTGGCCTACACCATTTCCGGCGAAAGCACCCTCTTCGCCATCGACGCCGGCACGGGCAAGCTACTGTGGCAAAAATCTTTCCCCAACACCACTACGCCTATTAAGGAAGCCAACTGGATGTGCACCGACACCGAGCAGGCCACGCCGGTCATCGATAAAGAGAAAGGTGTTATTTATTTCACCACGGACGACGGCAATCTCCGCGCCGCTTCTCTCGCCGACGGCAGCCCCAAGCTCACCCCCACAGTCATCGAGCCGCGCGACGCCCGAAGCTGGAGCCTCAACCTCGTCGACAACGTGATCTACACCTCCATGGGCCGTGGCTGCGGCGGCGATGCTGCCCAACTAATGGTCTCAGGCAACGTCGTGGCCGCCGATGTTCACGATCCGGATCACGTCACAGTCAACAAGGTGTATACCGGCTCTTCGCGTCCCGCCGGTCCTTGGAACCGCGGCGGCCCGGTCCTCGGCCCGGAAGGCGTCTATGTCCAAACCGCCGACGGCCGTTATGACCCCGCTTCCGGCTTTTTCGCCGAATCCGTCGTC
>JASHTU010000086.1 GCA_030040395.1 Acidobacteriaceae bacterium | reverse complement strand
CGCGTGTGGCCCGGGTTCTTGAAGTGGGTGAAGGCCAGATGCGTCGCCCGCGCGTGATCGAGCTCGATGTTGATGACACCATCGCGCCGGTGTCCGGAGAAACCAGCGGCACGGGCAGCTTGTCTTCCATGGGCTCATCGATGGCGACAACGCCCTCGACCGAGCGCGAAGGCATCACGCGAAGATTGACCTTGAGCAGATCGGGACGGTGACGGGGGTGGACCGTCAATGCGCTCCCACGCTCAAAATGACTCCGCTCTGCAGATGGAATCTTTCTGTTTCCAGGAACACCCGGCCGCTCCAGGACTGACTGCCCCCAGCAAGATGGCGTCGCCATTGCGGATCTCCTCGAAATTCACCAGCCGCGAAGGCTGAACCCGGCACGTGGAGCCACGCTTTATCGAAAATCCGGTAGTGACGAAGTTGGGCGACGGAGAGTATGTTGCTGTCTAGGACAATCATCAGCCGAACGAAGTTGGCTACGCATTCTCCGCGGACGGCGTTCATTAGTCCGGCGGACGGCGCGTGGTTGTTCAGACGGGAGACGGAATCTGGGCTAGCGAGGTTTGAACTCCATTGGGGCTGGCGCCAGAGCGAAATGGCCGATTTACGCTTTTTTGCACCGCTAACGAGAAAGCTGCCGGAAGGCAATCGGATGCGTATGGGGTGACGCTCACGCCCGGAGCCGAGGGCTTGGTGGAAGTTGGCGTTCGGAACAACTCAGCGCGGCGAAGTCCGTGGAAACGGTCTGGCCGCCAAACGGATACGAAATCGCAATGAAGGAGGCATTATGAATCGGACTCTGGGAGTGAAATTCCTGGGATGGGCGTTTCTTGCGACGTGGCTTGCATGCGTCCCGAAAGGAAGCTGGGCGCAGGCCAACCGCGCCAGCATTACGGGAACGATAACCGATTCCACGGGAGCGGTGGTGGCCGGGGCCACGGTCACCGCGACCAATACCGGCACGAACGTGCGGACGGGGACGGTCTCGAATCAGGACGGCATCTACGTGTTGCCCAACCTCTTCCCCGGGCAGTATTCGGTCACCATCGAGCGGACCGGCTTTGAGACCGTGCAGCATCCGGCCATGACTCTGAACTCCACCCAGGTGGCGCGCATCGACGCGGTGTTGCAGGTGGGCGCCGCCAGCGCCACCGTCACCGTAAGCGGCGGCGCGCCGATCCTGGACATGGAAACCGCAGAGGTGGGGACCAACATGAAAGCGGATGTTGTCAACGACCTGCCGTTGAGCATTTACAGCGGCGGCCGGTTCGTTGAAGACTTCGCGGTCGCCATTACGCCCGGGTACTCCGTGGTCAGCTCGCCTTACGGCGCAGTTGTGAACGGCGGGCAGTGGTATGTGAAGGACTACACCATTGACGGCACGTCGGGCACTTCGAACATCCGTGGCGACTCCATGGACGGCGGACCCAGCATGGAGGCGGTGGAAGAGCTTCAAGCGCAAACCAGCGGCCTCGACGCCCAAAGCGCCACCACCGGCGGCGGCGTGATGGCCTTCAGCCTGAAGTCTGGGACAAACACGCTCCATGGATCGGTTTTTACGTACGGGCTGAACGAGATTCTGGACGCCAACACGTGGACCAACGACAACCAAGACACGCCCAAGGCCAAAGATCGCGGCTGGGATTACGGTTTCAGCCTGGGCGGTCCGATCCACAAGAACAAAACTTTCTTTTATGGCGTGTTTGAGCGGTTTCAGAGATATGACTGGCGGCTCAACAGCGGCGGAGCGACGGTGCCGACCACGGACATGCTGCAGGGCAACTTCAGCGCCATACTGGGTTCCACGCTCTGCAAATATAACGGCAGCGTCGACACATGCGCCGATCTGATCACCAAGGGCACGCCGGGAACGCCACTCATGGTGCAGAACAACGCGGGACAGACCATTCAGGCGCAAGAGGACATGATCTACGACCCGCTAACAGGCAACCAGTTCACCGGCAACATCATTCCCAGCAATCGCATCAGCCCGATCGCGCAAAAAATCAACACCTATTACGCGAACTACGCTCCCAACCTGGGCGGGATCACCAATAACGAGAGAACGCTGCTTGCCGGCACGCCAAGCCAAACGCCCAACGAGTTCGTGGTGAAACTGGATCACGTGCTGCGCGAGCAGGACCATCTCTCCGGTTCGTGGATTTACGACCACAAACCGCGGCTTGAGAACGATGGCGGCGGCGTGTGGCAATCGGGGTCCTCGGACGGCGGGCCATTGTCGAATCTGCGGGACCAGTTTTATGAGCAACAGCAGTGGCGGCTGAGCGAATCCCACACCTTCGGTCCGAATCTGCTCAACGTGCTTAACTTAACCGACGCTTACGACGACAATGCCAGCGTGCCGGCCGATCCCGGCGACTGGAACTCTCAAGTGGGACTCAGCAGCAATGGCGCCGTTAACTTCCCGGAGATATCCTTTTCCGACAACCAGGTAGGAATCAGCGAAACTTACATCGGGAACACCTGGGTGGGAGACGTAGCCGGAGCTATCGCCACCATCGACGACACCGTAACCTGGAGCAAAGGCCGTCATAACTTCAGCTTTGGCGGGGATTTTGTGGCCCACGATGTGAACTACCGCTCCGGCGCCGGCGCATATTCATTTAACTTCAATTACAACAATACTGCCGGACCCGGAAAACCATTCGACGGCTTCGCCTTTGCGACCTACGAGTTGGGGCAAGTCAGCAGCGCGAAAGAACCGGTGGCCAACAACCTGTACGGCCGGCAGAAAGAGATCACGCTGTTCGCGCAGGACAGTTACAAACTCACTCCGAAGCTGACTGTGGACCTGGGTGTGCGCTGGAGTTACAACACGCGGTTCCACGAGAAATACGGCCGCTGGGCCAACTTCGATCCCACCGTCACCGATCCGCAGCTAGCCTCTGTTTATGGGGCCGCCATACCGGGATCGCTGGTCTTCGCCACTGGAGGCGGCGACAGCTTCGAGAAAAACGAGTTTCCGAATAGCTACGGACCGTCCATCGGCATAGCCTATCAATTTATGCCCAACGTGGTTGTCCACGCCTCGTATGGGCTGATTTTCAATCCCGTAGGCGTGACCTTCTTTGGCGGCGTTCCCGACAGTTTTGCGCCGCAACTGGGACAGCTGAGTTCGGCCGCCAACTTCGATTGGGACAATCCAGGGGGCGGATTCAATTACCCCGGCGTGGTGACGAAGGTTTCATTGGCAAACGACCCCTCGACGATGCTGCCTTTTCCGGTCGAAGTGGATCCGAATGCTTTGCGCCTCGGTTATAGCGAGGCGTTCAATTTCGGCGTGCAACAGCAACTTACGCCGAACACGCGACTGGAGATCGCCTACGTTGGCAACCGCGGCCATCGGCTGACGGATACGGCGTTGGCCTGGAACGAGACCAGCACGCAGAATTTCCTGAACCTGGTCGACCAGAACCCAGGCTTCAGCATCTGGAATTGGATGTATTGCCCGTCGGGGTACGGGTCCGACGGCGTTTCTTGCCCATATCCGAATTTCTATGGTTCGCCCCTGGCAGCGCTGGCGCCGCTGCCGCAGATGGCCGCGGCGGCGACCGACTATTGGTATGGCTGCTGCTACAACATCAACTACGCAGGCCTGCCCCTGGGCCAAAGCTTCTATGACTCGCTGGTCGTCGATGTGGTGAAACGCACCGGCGCCGGACTGACGATGGACTTGAGCTACGACTGGTCGCGTCAGGAGGGCAACTCCTTCGCCTCCGAGCAGGACTACAACAACGGCTACACGGGCGTTGAGGATTTCCAGAACATGCACGGCGCGGCCCATGCGCTCACCGGGTATGACCTGCCCCAGGTGCTGAAAGGCTTCGTCACTTATCAGCTTCCGTTCGGCAAAAGACAGCGCTGGCTAGCGACGCAAAACGCAGTCCTGACGGGCGCTATCAGCGGATGGACGCTTGGAGGCGTGGTTCAATACTATACCGGCCAGCCGTACCGGATCGGCGCCGCCGATCCTTACTGGCCTCTCTGGGGCAATATCTACCCGCAGTTCAACCTCAACGGGTTTGCCAAGCCGAACAACCCCGGAAGGTATGTGCCCGTGGGCGCCGGAGGAGCTGTGCCCACGCAGGACTACTATATGCCGTCCACTGTGGCCACCAATCCGGCTCCAGGGGTTCTGCCGCTGTCGCCCTACAACTCGCGCCTGCGCTGCCCCGGGCAGGCGAATGAGAACTCCACTCTGATTAAGAACGACAGGGTCGGCCCCGAAAGAAAGTACAACCTTTCTTTCCGCTTGGACTTCTACAACCTGTTCAACCGGCATTACTACAGTATTGACGGTTGCGGCAGCGCCCCGGAAGGCTTCACAAGCGCCGCGATTGGAGCGCCATCCTTCGGTGAGATTCTTGGCGTCCAGGACAATCCGCGGACGGGCCAGTTCGCTATTCGGTTGGACTTTTGATCCACGGCTTGCGAGCCGCTCGCCTGGATTCGATTCCGCAGGGTAGGGAAACGGCCCTACCCTGGCCGGTCGGCGCATGCCGGAAGGATTACGATAACGGCAAGCCGCTGATGTTGTGCCCGGAGGAGCTTTGAAGCGGATCTTTCTCGCTTTTCTGGCCGCGGTGGCAGCGCCGGCCGGTTTATGGACCGGCGCGCAGGCTCCCGGGGCGCGTCTTTTTGTTGACTGCTCGCAGCCCGCCGCCGGCGACGGCAGCCAGGCCCATCCGTGGAACACGCTCGCCGCGCTTTCGGCGCATCGGTTTCGTCCCGGCGAGGTGGCCGCGCTCAAGCGGGGCACGCGCTGCGAGGGATCGCTCGCCCTGCACGGCTCAGGAAACCCACAGGCCTTGGCGCGCCTCACCGCCTATGGCCAAGGGCCGCGTCCGCAAATCGTGGCCGGCAGCCAGGCCACACAAGCGGTGATGCTCAAAAATGCCGAATACTGGCAGATCGACTCGCTGGACATTGCCGGCGGCAACACATATGGAGTGCTGGTGACCGGCGACGAGGACAGGGTGTTGAGCCACATCACGCTCCGCAACCTGGTGGTTCACGATGTGTATGGCGGCGAGTTGAAAAACAAGGACAACGGCCTGGTGGTGTTTTTGCGCGGCTCCAAGGGCCAGCGCTTCGACCATGTGCTCATCGACAACGTGATCGCCGCACACACTAACCAGTGGGCGGGCATCATGATGGGCGCGGGCGCCTTCTACTCCGACGAGAACGGCTACAACCGCGACGTGGTGATCCGCGACAGCGTGGCGCACGATGTCTATGGCGACGGCATTATCCTGTTTCGCGTCTACGGCGGCCTCATCGATTCCAGCGCGGCATGGCTTACCGGCCAACAGCCGACCGAAATTGTGGGCACGCCGAACGC
>JASHTU010000085.1 GCA_030040395.1 Acidobacteriaceae bacterium | reverse complement strand
GCTTTCAGCTTATGATTTTCAGCCCTCAGTTCGCAGTTCGCGCTTCGCAGTACTCAGTTTTCAAAGTCGCTCTTCCTTCGCTTTCCCTTGTTCCCTGGTCCCTTGTTCCCTGTTCCCTGCCTTACCAGCTATGCAGCCATTCCTCGTCGCGGCCAATGCGCACCGGCGTGTTGAACAACTCGCTCAGCCGCGCTTCGGTGAGCAGTTCTTCGCGGGGACCATCGCCGGCGATGCGCCCGCCGCGCATGAGAATGATGCGCTCAATCTCGGGCAGAATATCGCCCAGATGATGCGTCACCAACACCAGGCCGGTTCCTTCGCGCGCCAGCCGGCGCAGGATCTCGCGCAGTTCGCGTTGCGCGGCCAAATCGAGCGCATTCGAGGGCTCGTCGAGCAGCAGTTGCCGCGGCCGGTGCACCAGCGCCCGCGCAATTACGATGCGGCGCTTCTCGCCCGCCGACATCGTGCCCACAAACTGCTCGGCCAAATGCGTAGCTTCCATCCGCTCCAGCGCCTCCCACGCGCGCTCGCGCATCTCGTTGGTCACGTGCAAATTCGGCCACAGCGTGGACGCCGAGAAAAATCCCGCAATCACCGCGTCCAGCCCCGAGGTCACGGCAGTGCGCTCGCCCGGCAGTTCCGCACCCACCACGCCGAAATGCCGGCGCAGCTCGGTTAAATCCCAGCGCTCGCGGCCGAAAATCCGCACCCGCATCCCCGGCCCCACGATGGGGTAAATCTGGCAGGTCATGGCCAGAATCAGCGTGGATTTGCCGCAGCCGTTCGGCCCCAGGATGGCCACATGCTCGCCGGTGTTAATGCTCAAGTTCACATCGTGCAACACCACGCGCTCGCCGCGCGCCACATTCATCCCGCGCAGCTCCAGAAACTCTTTCCCATCGGAATTCCATTCACAGTTCACAGTTGTCAGTTTTCAATGGTGAGTGGTCAGCGGTCAAAGATCAGCAGCCAGAGGTCAGTGATCCATGGTCAGAGCCGGCGGGCTACGCTCTTGCACACCCTACCTGCTCCCTGTTCCCTGTTCTCTAATCCCTGTTCCCTGATCCGCGTTCCCTGCTAGATTAAATGCGTTGACCCGATGAGCGAGCTTTCCAGTTACGTCATTCCTCACGGCTTTCGCTTTGGCGCCGCCAAAGCCGGGCTGAAGGCCAGCGGCCGCACCGATTTCGCGTTGATCGTGGCCGACGCTCCGGCCAGCGCTGCCGCAGCCTTTACTTCAAACCGCGTTGTCGCCGCGCCCTTGATCGTCGGCAAAGAGCATTTGCGAGCGACGGGCGGCAAAGTGCGTGTGGTGGCCATCAACGCGGGCAACGCCAACTGTGCCGCGGGCCAAGCCGGCCTCGATGCCGCGCGCGCGGTGTGCGCCGCGGCGGCGCATGCCTTCGGTTGCCGCAAGGAAGAAGTTTTCCCCTCCTCGACGGGCGTGATCGGCGCGCCGCTGCCGGCGGAAAAGCTGATTGAGGTGTTACCCGATCTCGCCGCCTCGATAGGCGCCGAATCCGATCGCTTTATGGAAGCCGCCGAGGCGATTCTGACCACTGACACGGTGGAAAAGACGGCCTTCGCCCACATCGAAGTCGCCGCCACGGCCGCTCCCGGCGAGTCCAACGGCCTTCCCCGCCAGGTGCGCTTCGCCGCCTTCGGCAAAGGCTCGGGAATGATCCATCCCCAGCTTGCGCCTCACGCCACCATGCTCATTTACATCTTGACCGACGCAGCCATCGAGCCCGCCGATCTCGACGGTTACCTGCAGCCTGCGATTGAGGTCAGCTTCAACCGCATCTCCGTGGATGGCGACACCTCGACGAACGACACCGTGCTGCTGCTTGCCTCCGGGGCCAGCGGGGTGACCATCGGCGCGGGCGACTCGGCTTTCGCTGCCGCGCTCAACCAGGTTTGCGCCTCGCTCGCAAAGCAGGTGGTGGCAGATGGCGAAGGCGTAACCCACGTGGTGGAATTGCGCATCCACAGTGCGGTCAGCGACCAGGACGCCCTGCGCGTGGCCAAAGCCATCGCCCACTCGCCGCTAGTGAAAACCGCGTGGGCCGGCTGCGACCCCAACTGGGGACGGCTGGCCGCGGCTATCGGCTACTCTGGCGCCCAGATCGATCCCGAACGCATCGACATCCGCTTCGGCTCACTCCCGGTTTGCGAGAACGGCGCCCGCGCGCCCGAGTTCGACGAGGCCGCCGCTCACACTTACCTCGAGCAGCCCGAATATTCCATTTCCATCCACCTTCACCAGGGCGCCGGCTGCTGTGTTTTTTGGACCACGGATTTAACTGCCCAATACATCCACATCAACGCCGATTACTCCACGTAACGACGCGGCCGCACCGTAACCTATGCATTCGGCAGGGCGGCCTGCCTCCGTTACAATGGCGTCAATTACGAGTGACGACCGCGCCAATGCCCACAAGAGCCAGGAAAGAAACCGCGCCGCCGGCGGGCGGCAACGGCTTCTCGATCATTTCAAAGGCCAAGCTGCTCGCGCTCTACAAGGCTCTGCTGCGATGCCGCGCGTTCGATGACCGCTTCACCAACCGTCGCGAACTCGAGACTTTCCGGCAAAGCAACAACGGATGCGGGCGAAAGGGGCCGACCCCCCATGCGGCCGCTGTAGCCGCGCTCATTGACCTTCTCCCGGGAGACACGGTGCTTGCCGCGAAGGCGGATTTTATCCCCCGGTTTCTGCGCGGCGCGACGGCCAATGCAATTCTCGCCAACCTGCGCGGCCCCGCCGTTTCAGATGGCGCATCCTTACCCCTCCTGCTCCGGCGCGCGTTGAGGGCGGGCCGCGCGCGCAAGCGCCGGCATAAGCGAAGAATTGCCGTGGCGTTTTGGCGCCATGAGTCGGAGGCTCCAACGTTGTGGCGGGAGACGCTGCGCACGGCGGGCGCCGAGCGCTTGCCCATCCTCTTCATCCGCTGCCATCAGCTCGCTCTGCCGCGCGCGAAGGCCACCGCGGAAACATGCGGAGTGCCGGCCATCGCCGTGGACGCCAATGACGTGGTTGCGCTCTATCGCGTCGCCTGCGAGTCCATTGCGCACGCTCGCCGCGGCAACGGCCCCACATTGATCGAATGCGTCCCCTGGCCGCTCCCGCTGCCGCAAGATGGGGCAGTGCATGACGCCACCTTGAAAATGGAACGCTATATGGCGTATTCGGGCATCCCGTTCCTGCGCTCCCAGTGCGAGACGGCAGAAACATTTGCCCGGGAACGGCGAACCGCAGCCAAGCGTTCGCGCTCAGGGCCTACTCGGCGAACAACTCGTCCAGAGTAGCCAGGGTGGCGCGCAGAACCGGGGGAGCAAGCGCTACAATCCGCGTTACCAACCGTACTTTTTCCATCGTGCGAATTTGTTCGAGAAGTATCAAGCCGTCTTTCCTCATGTGGCGAACCGGAATGCGAAATGGAGCCGGGCCGTTCCCGGAAGTCATGGGCGCAATGATGACCTGCGTAGGCAGCCATGCAGTTCCGGCGGCGAAATCACCACGCATGGACGCGTCCTGTTGATTTCGCTGCCCGGCATCGGATCGAGATTCACCAGCTAGATTTCACCGCGTCGAACGCGCCTTGCGCCTACCATTGCAGGTCTTTATCCGCCTGGGTCGCAAGCTGCGGCAGGATCAGCCGATCATCTCCGCAAGCCGCAAGCAGTATGCTCACTTCGGCCCATCCGCTTCGCGTCGCCCGCTTCGGATTCCGCAAAACCAGGGTGCTGCCCTTCACAAGAATTTCCGCGTTGTCTTCCAAGCCGGCCTGGCGCAACAGTGGTTTTGGAATCAAGATTCCTCGCGAATTTCCGAGGCGCCGGACCTTTGTCAACATCTCCTCTCCTGTTAGAACAATGTTTTCACAAAGTGCGCGCCGCCTATTTCGCGCGCGGGTGGGTCCGGTCGTACACCTCGGCCAACTGCGTCACGGTGAGTTGGGTGTAGCGCTGCGTGGTGGAGAGACGTTCATGCCCAAGCAGTTCCTGAATGGCGCGCAGGTCAGCTCCTTCTTCGAGTAGGTGCGTGCCGAAGGCGTGGCGCAGCGTGTGCGGGTGGACGTCTGCCGAAAGCCCGCGCAGAATGGCGATGCGTTTGACGATGCGGCCCACGCTTCGCGTGGTGAGCCGCGCCTGCCTGCCCACTGCGCCAGCCGCCGCGTCCAGGCCGCGCAAACGCAGATTCACGAATAGCGCGGGAGTGGCGCGATTCGCTCCCCCGGCCGCAGCCAGACGGGCCGACCGCTCGGCGAGATAGATGCGCAACGCCTCCGCCGCCACATCGCCGAGCGGCACATAGCGTTGCTTTTGGCCTTTACCGCGCACCAGGATGGCTTCGTTGGCCCAATGAATGTCGTCCAGGTTCAGGCCGGTCAGTTCCGCATTACGGATGCCGCAGCCGTAAAGCAGTTCGAGGATGGCGCGGTCGCGGGCCGGCCAGCTCGCCGCATCGTCGCGCACGGATTCGACCACACGGTTCATCTGCTCGATGGACGGCACGCGGGGCAGATGCTTGGGCAGCCGCGGCGTAGCCACCAGCGAAGCCGCGTTGCGCTCAATGTAACCTGCGCGCGCCAGCCACTTGAACCAGCTTCGAATCGCGGCCAGCGCCCGCGCCGTTGAAGCTTTCGAGAGCCCGCGATCGTAGAGGGAAGCCAGGTAAGCGCGTATGTCGGTGTGCTCGATGCGGTCGACCCTCGGCTCGCTTTGCTCGATGCGCGGCGCGCCGCCTTCCGCGCAAGGCTCGCGCGGGTTTGCCGTATTTGCGACTGCGCGCCTGGCCATCCACGCGGCAAATCCTTCCAGTTCGCGGCGGTAGGCGCGCTGCGTATGCGCCGAGGCGCCGCGCTCGTTGGCCAGGACGCGCAGATAATCGCCCACCAACATTTCGAGCGCAGGCGCGCTTGCCGGCGCCGCGGTTACGTTCATGGCGTCTCCTCATCCGCTTGCGAGTCATGGCCGCCCGGTTGCGGTTTCTTGTCTCCCTGGCTTGCGGTTGAAATGACGCGCAAAGACCGGCCGCGAAGCGTCCGCGCGGGATCCGCACCATCGCCAGGATCGGGCCGGTGCTTGGCGCGCGGATGGTGCTCCCGGTGAACCGCCTTCAGCCGGCCCAGCGCCAGGTGCGTATACACCTGGGTGGTCGAGATGTCCGCATGGCCCAGCATTATTTGCACGCTGCGCAGGTCAGCGCCGTGCTCCACCATGTGCGTGGCGCAACTATGGCGAAGCCGATGCGGGCTGCCACCCCCGGCCATCTTCACCAGATGCCACACCCATTGCCGCGTAAGCGGCATCCCGCGCAGCGAAAGAAACAGCCGCGCCCGGTCGCTTCTCGTCGCATCGGGCCCGGCGCCATCGGGCCGCGCCGCGCTGGCGCGTCGCGCCGAACTGATGCGCGCCAGATGCGGCCTTCCCCTGCGCAGGTACTCTTCCAACGCCAGCACCGCGGAGCGCCCAAGCGGCACGATGCGCTCCTTATCGCCCTTGCCGCGGACCTGCACACGGCCGAGGTCGAGCTTGAGATCGCTGGTCGCGAGGCCCGTCACCTCCGAGACCCGCAGCCCACCCCCGTACAGGAGTTCGAGAATCGCGCGGTCGCGGAGCGCCGCAGCCTGCGCCTGCGGATGCGTTGCGGCCATCCCGGCCCGCTCCAACATCTCCGCCACCTCCGGCTCCGCCAACGACTTGGGCAGCACCTTCCATGCCTTGGGCGATTCGATATTCACCGTGGGGTCGTGATCCAGACGTCGGTCCATAAGCAGCCACTTATAGAAGCCGCGCAGGCAACTCAGCTTGCGCGCCACCGAGCGCGCGTCGATGTCGTGGTTGCGCAGGTGCTCGAGAAATGCGGCCACATCCTCCTGGCTAGCCGTCACCAGTACGCCTTCGCGCCCTTCGAGAAACTCGGCGAAGATCTTCAGGTCGCTCAGGTAGGCCTCGCATGTCAGCGGCCGCAGTCCTTTCTCCACGCGCAAATACGCTTGATACTCCTTGAGAAGGGCGAGATTGCGAGCGCTGTCCACTCCACCGATTATCCGCGCCGTGAAGCGGCGTGGAAGGCTGCGCGGCGGGCAACCGAACCAGCCTCATCAAGGAATCAACTTGGTCACCTCATGGCGCGGATTTTACCGAACCTTCACCAAAGCATTCCGTGCAAGGCCAGCCCGATTCGAAGAGAATAGAGTGGGATGGACTTTTCAGAGAAGATTGGGGAGCCTTTGCCACCGGCGCGGATCGACATCCCCGGCTGGACAGCCGAGGAGTTTGAGCGGCGGGTTTTCGATTGCAATCCCCGGGTCGCCGTCTTCGATTGCGATGGAACCCTTTGGGGCGGTGACGCGGGCTGCGGCTTCATGGACTGGTCGTTGGAGCAGGGTCTGGTTTCCCGCTCGACGGCCGATTGGATCAACAACCGGCATCGCGCCTATCGCGCCGGAAAAGTGCGCGAGGAGACCATCTGCGGAGAAATGGTGCAGATTTACGCCGGCCTTCGCGACCAGGAGTTGCGCTCGGCTGCCGCCCGCTATTTTGACCAATTCATACGCGAACGCATTTTTCCTGAAATGCTCCGGCTGGTGACCCGGCTGCGGGAAAAGGGCGCGGATATCTGGGCTGTGAGCTCCACCAACCGCTGGGTAATTGTCGAAGGGGTGTGCGCCTTCGGCATTTCGGCGGAGCGGGTCCTGGCCGCCGAGGCCCGGGTCAAATCCGGCTTAATCACCAGCGAGCTGGTGGACGTGCCAACCGGTCCCGCCAAGGCCACGGCGCTCCGGCGCATCGGCTTGCCCCATCCCGATGCGGTCTTTGGCAACTCGGTTCATGACCTGGCCATGCTCGAACTGGCCCGCTGTCCCTTCCCGGTCAATCCGTCGCCGGCATTGATCGCGGCGTCGGCCCAACGCCGCTGGGGCTATTTCCGGCCCGCTTCAGCCGATGAAGGAGCTGCCGCGGTCGAAGGCGAGGCGGGCATCGCTTAAGCCGCTCATTGTTCCCCGGCCGGGAAATCGGTTTGCAAACCGCGCCCGGAGGCGCCGGTAAGGATTCCTCGCCGCTTTCACGCCTATTTTGTTAGGTTTACACTAGAGGGGTGGATGGAACTCAAGCCAATGGATCCAGCCGGCACGCCGGCCCCGCGCTGCGCTTTGTGGCGGCGGCGCTCATCGTGCGCTCCGGCCAAGTCCTGATCGGGCAGCGCCGTCACGATCAGCCCATGGCTTCGCTTTGGGAGTTTCCGGGGGGCAAAATCGAGTCCGGCGAGAGTCCGCAACAGGCGCTTGTGCGCGAATTATCTGAAGAGCTGGGCATCCAGGCCTCCATTGGCCCCGCTGTCACCCGCATCCGCCACAATTACCGCCATGGCGGCGCCGTGGATTTGCAATTCTTCGCGGTGCGCGAGTTCACGGGCGAAATTGACAACCGGATTTACCAGCAGGTGCGCTGGGTGAATCTGGAAAATCTGCCCGAATACGAGTTTCTGGCTGCCGATCGAGGCTTGATCCGCGATTTGGCGGCGGGTAAGCTTCTGTAACTTCCGGACGGCGACAGCAACCATGAAACAGCCAATTCTCGGCTGCATTGCCGACGATCTCACCGGCGCTGCCGATCTGGCCAACAACCTGGTCCGCGCCGGAATGCGTGTGATCCTCGCCATCGATGCACCGGCCGGCCAAGCCCCACCCGACGCCGACGCCGTTGTCGTCGCTCTCAAGTCCCGGAGCATCCCGGCTCCGGAGGCCTTAGCGCAATCTCTCCAATCCTGCCGCTGGCTGCGCCATCAAGGCGTGCGCCAAATCTACTTCAAAATCTGCTCCACCTTCGATTCCACGCCCAAGGGCAACATCGGGCCGGTGATTGAAGCGCTTATGGAGGAGTTGGATTGCGCCTTCAGCGTCGTGGCCCCCGCTTTTCCTGACAATGACCGCACCGTATACAAAGGCCATCTCTTCGTAGGCGACGTTTTGCTCTCCGAAAGCGGCATGCGCAGCCATCCGCTGAACCCTATGACGGACGCCAATCTGGTCCGCTTCCTCGAATTGCAGTTGCATGGTGCAAACCAGCGCAAGACCGGCCTCATTGACTACGCCAGCGTCGCCGTGTCTGCGGACGCGATCCGAGCGAGAATTACTGCGCTGCGCATGGCGGGCGTCTCCATCGCCATCGCCGACACCCTGAACAACGACGATTTGTATCGATTGGCTGCGGCCCTCCGCGAAGATCCTATGGTGACTGCCAGCTCCGGGTTGGCCATTGCCCTTCCCGCGCAATGGGGCTTCAAAGCTTCGCGCGCGACGGCGCAACTGCCGCCGGCCCAAGGGCGCAGGGCCATCGTCTCCGGCAGTTGCTCGGCGGCAGCCAACGCCCAGGTTCTTCATTTCCTCGAAGGCGGAGGAAGCGCATTTTCTCTCGACCCCACACGCCTTGCCAAAGATGCCGGCGCCCTGATCGAGCAGGCCTTGACTTGGGCCCGGCAGTGCTGGAGCCGCGATACGTCCCAGCCGCTGCTCGTCTATTCCACGTCCCCACCGGAAGCCGTGAAAGCCGCGCACCAGCGCCTCGGCGCCGCACGCTGCGGCGAACTGATCGAACATGCCTTAGCCGCCATCACACGGGCGCTGGTCTTCCAAGGCGCCGGTCAACTGGTGGTTGCCGGTGGAGAGACCGCCGGCGTTTGCATCCGCGCCCTCGAAATCAAACAGATGCGCATCGGCCCGCAGATCGATCCCGGCGTCCCGTGGTGCTACGCCGCGGCGCCTCATCTTCCCCTCGGCCACTTGCATTTGGCTCTCAAGTCGGGCAACTTCGGCTCCGGCAACTTCTTCACCAAGGCGTTTTCGGTCCTCGATCAACTCGCGAAGGCTGAGCCATGAATGCTGAATCGCAATTGCGCCGGGAAATCTGCCGCGTCGGCCGCTCCCTGTTCGAGCGTGGCTACGCGCATGCCACGGCCGGCAACATCAGCGCGCGCCTCGCTGACGGCTTCCTGATTACGCCCACTGACGCCTGCCTGGGCTTCCTGGAGCCTGACCGGCTCGCCAAAGTTGGGGAGGATGGCGTGCAGCAGAGCGGCGACCGCGCCAGCAAGACTCTCGCTCTCCACCGCAGAATTTACGCTGCCGAGAGTGGAGCCGCATGCATCGTTCACACCCATTCCACGCATCTGGTTAGTCTGTCGCTGGCCGGCGTATGGAGCCCCGACGACATCGTGCCGCCCATCACTCCCTATTACGTGATGAAGGTGGGCCACGTGCCGCTGATTCCTTACCGCCGGCCGGGCGATCCCGCGGTTGGCGATCTGGTTGCGGATAAAATCCACGCCATGCGCGCCCAGGGAACGCCCATCCGGGCGGTCATGCTTGAAAGGTTGGGGCCCAATGTCTGGCACGACTCGCCATCCGCGGCGATGGCGACGCTTGAAGAACTCGAAGAGACCGCCCGGCTTTGGTTGATGACCGTTCCCAAGCCGGCTCCGCTCTCTGCAGCCGCGCTCGAGGAGTTGCGCGTCCGCTTCGGCGCAAGCTGGTAGTTTGCCGCGCGGAAAAACGCCGGGACGACGGACCTTCACCCTGCTGTGTCAACCTAATACCATGGAGGAGTTTCCCCACCATGATCACCATTGATTCCCCGGTCGCCGTCTTCCCCGAACTTAATGCTTGGGAAGCCGGCGGCGCTGCTTCCGCTGAGGCCCTGACGGCCTGGGTGGGCGCCCGGCTGGCGGCGCACGAAGCGGCTCTGGCCGAGCTTCTGGCTGTCAAGGGCCCGCGCACTCCCGAAAACTCGCTGCGCTTTTACGACGCCGCCATCGAGCAACTGAGCTTGGCCGGCGCCCAGGCCGGCATCCTCAACTCCGTTGCCGAGGATCGCGGCGTGCGCGACCAGGCCCAAATCGAGGCCCAGCGCGTAGCCGTCGCCGGAGCCGCCCTTAGCCTCAACCGCGACGTCTATGATGCGCTCGAAGCCATCAACGTGGAAGCCGCCAGTCCGGCCACCAGGCACTACTTCGAACGGACCCTCCTTAGCTACCGGCTGGCGGGCGTCGATAAAGACAAACCTACCCGTGACCGCCTCCAGACCCTGCACGAAAAGGCCGCCAGGCTCGGGCTCGAGTTCGGCCGCAACATTCAGGAAGGCGCCAAGACCGTTGAGGCCAGGCTCGCCGAGCTCAACGGCTTGCCCGAAGACTACATCGCCCGCCATCCCGTCCAGAACGGCGATGACCGTGTCACCCTCACCACCGACCCGCCCGACATGCTGCCGGTGATGACGTTCGCCCACAGCGCGGCCCTCCGCGAGCGCATGTTTCTCGCCTACAACACCCGCGCCTACCCAGCCAATAAGCAGATTCTGCTGGACTTGCTCGCCACTCGGCAGGAAATCGCCACGCTGCTCGGCTTTCGTAGCTGGGCCGACCTGGCCACCGCCGACCAGATGATGCTCTCGGCGGCCAACGTGCGTGCATTCCTGTCGAAGCTCGAGGCGGCCAGCCGCGATGGCGCAGTCCGCGAACACGCCCTCATCCTCGACTTTGCCCGCCGCCAAAGCGCCGACGGCCCCGTCGAGGCCATCGATATGGCCAGCCGCGGCTACTGGTACGAGCAGTTCCGCCGCGCCGCCTTCGCGTTCGACTCCCAATCGGTCCGGCCCTATCTTCCTTACGCCCAGGTCGAGGCGGGGATTCTGAAAATCGCCGCGCAGCTCTTCCAGGTGGAATTCCGCCGCGCGGAGGCTGCCGCCTGGCATCGGGATGTCTCGGTTTTCGACGTCTTCGATGCCGGCCGGCGCGTGGGCCGCTTCTATCTCGACATGCATCCCCGCGAGGGCAAGGACAAGTGGTTCTCCGCCGCGCCGGTAGTGACGGGCGTCCGGGGCCGCAACTTGCCCGAGGCCGCGCTCATTTGCAACTTCCCCAGGAGCAGCGAAAGCGATCCGGGCCTCCTGCAATACTCCGACGTGGTCACCTGCTTCCACGAGTTTGGCCACCTGATGCACGCCATTCTCGGCGGCCACACCGAGTGGGCCGGAATCTCAG
>JASHTU010000084.1 GCA_030040395.1 Acidobacteriaceae bacterium | reverse complement strand
GGTGAGGCGCATGGCCGGCAAACCCCACGCGTCCTTCACCTCGGGATCGAGATCGACGCAATTGGTTTCGAGCGGCAACTGGGTGATGAAACTGGCGATGGTGAGCTTGCGGTTGGCTTGTTCGCGTAGCGCCTTCTTATATTCCGCGCCCCACTTGGGAGCTAAGTGCGGTCCCTGCAACCCATATTGAATCGGCTCCTCCTGACCGCGCCCGGTCATGCGCCCGCCGCCATAGAAGCCTCGCTTCGGATCGCTGGGCACGTAGTCCATAATGGCCGCGCCGCTCACAATGCCTTTGTACTCGTTCAGCGGATGCTCGAAAAGCCCGTGCGCATTGCTGAAATCTCCCGACATCAGGTACTTGCCCACCACGCCGCTGGAATTCGCCAGTCCGTTTGGAAAATGCACCGACTTCGATAGCAGCAGTAGACGCGGTGTTTCCAACCCATTCGCGCTTAACACCACCGCCTTGGCCTTCTGAAACACCTCCCGTTTCGCAACGTCGAAATAGATTGCGCCGGTTACGCGGCCATTGGCGCCCACGGCAATTTCACGCACATAACTATGCACGCGTATCTCGCACCGCCCGGTCCCCTCCGCTATGGGAATCATGGTCACCGCCGTGCTTGATCGCGCTTTTACCTGGCAACCGAACCCGGAGCACATGCCGCAACTCACGCATGCGGCGCGGCCCTGGTAAGGCTCGCTCAAAATCGCGGCCACATTGGGAACCACGGTCAGCCCTAGCTTGGCCGCCGCAACTTTGAGCAACGCGCCCGAGGACTTCTCCGGCAGCGGCTTCACCGGATACGGCTTCGACATAGGCGCGAAGAATGGTGAATCGACCCGCAACCCGGACACCCCCAACTCCCACTCCGCCTTGGTGTAGTAGGTCTCCAACTCGTCGTAGCTGATCGGCCAATCCGCCAGCCCGGTTCCGGCAATCGCGCCTTCGTGCGTGGCTTCGTTGAACTCATACGGAAGATGCCGCCAACTGCTCGCGCCGTACGTCACCGTCCCGCCGCCCAGGACGCACCCATACCGGGAAGAGCCAAGCACCGCCTTCTCTCCGGCGTGCTTGCGAAACGTATTCGGCTGCAGCTTGAGATCCGACATCAACTGGTCCGCGGGCGCCGGATACATGCCCAGCAATTCGTCTTTGTTGTAGTCCTGCTCGTGGCCATACGCGCCCGGCCCGCCCTGCTCCAACACCACCACTGAAAAGCCGGCTACCGACAGCTCCTTGGCCATAATGCCTCCGGCCGCTCCGGAACCAATCACTACAAAATCAACTTCGTCCGTTGGCTTGTACTTAACCATAGGTGACCTCCGGTTCCAAGCCTTTCCGTAGTTAGAGGGAGTTAGTAACTCTTACGCCGGCGGTGAAAGCCTTGAGCGCGCGTTAATCGCTGCCCGTGTCGTAATAACCAAACGGTGGCGTGAATTTCAGCGTGTCCTCATAGCCGATCAGCTTCCAGCCCGCCTGGTCGTGGTTCCCTCCATGGCTTGGCGGGGCCAGCATGCCCATAATGGTGTCCCTGCGCACTTCCGCGAAAAACCGCGTGTGCTCCATCGCCGTGAGTAACTGGACTTGCTGCTGGGGAGCCAGCGCCGAAAACTTTTCCGCGCCGGGAAACATCTCTTTCGTCTTGGCGGCCAGTTCTTGCAGCCCTTCCGTGTACACCGGCTGGCTTTCACGAAGAAAGGTCGTCAGCGCGCGGTCGATGAAATAAACGCACCTTGCCTCGTGCGCGCCCGGCGTTTCGTCGGCGGGAATAATCTGCGACGCCATGGCGTCGATCTCCGCCGCTTGTTCCTTTGAAAAAAAGGAAAACTCGACCGGTTCCCCCGCGGCTGCCCGCGCCGCCAACACCCGCGCTTCGAAAATCCCCGGCCAGTTCGCAGCCACCCAGCCCGCGCTCACTCCTAAAGCCGATGCCATCAGAAAAGATCGCCGCGTCGGTTCGGCCATCGTCTCCCTCCTCGTCCAAGTTAGTAACTCTGTCTAAATAAGCCCTCTGACCTCTTGTTTTTGCGCCAAAGCGGGCGCCTCAGGTCTCGATTTTGAAACCTGGGAAACCGGAATGCACAAGTGCGAATTCATGCGTTCAGAGGGCTGGCCACTCGCGCGCCGGCTACGTTCAGACATGCGCCCCGGCGCCTTCCCGAGCTCCGCAGCCTAGCCCATCTCCTGCGCCACAGATTGTATCCGGGCCACCGCGCGCTTGGCGAGGCTCCTGAATCCAGGCTAAGCGGGCGAAGCCGCGGCATGACCCGGATGGCGCGTCAACCGTCTCTCTTTCTGCTTCCCGGCATTTCGCAACAACGCTTCATTGCAGAAACTCGCGCACAAAGGGGTTCTCGCTGCGCAGGAGTTCGTGGACCGAGCCATCGAAGATAAGGCGCCCCTCCTCCAGCATGAGAAATGTGGTGTCGGGAGCAACCTCGCCCTTGGGCAGCGGAACCATAGCGCCCTGTTCGGGATCGAATCGGTGAGTGCACAGCGTGAAGGCGTCCTGCAGCCGATGCGTGACCAGCAGCGAAGGTGTGGCGTGGACGTCGCGCTCCTTCACGATCAACTCGATGATCGTGGTTGAGGTTACCGGATCGAGGCCGCCGGTGGGTGAGTCGTAAAGAACAAGCTCCGGTCGCCCGATAAGGGCGCGGGCTATGGCCACGCGGCGCCGCATGCCGCCGGAAAGGCTGGAGGGAAATAGTGAAAAGGTTTCCGACAAACCCACGAAACTCAGCGCCTCGCGCACGCGGCGGTCGATTTCCTCCTCCGGAATGCTCGAATCCTGGAGCAACTGGTAGCTCACGTTGTCGCGCACCGTGAGCGAATCAAAAAGCGCGCCCTCTTGAAACACCATGCCGGTGCGTGCGCGCAGCGGAAACAGACGTTCTTCCGGCATCAACGTAATATCCTCACCGAAGAGACGCACGCTGCCTTTTTCTGGGCGCACCAGCCCGTTGATCAGTTTGAGCAGCACGCTCTTGCCCACCCCCGCGGGTCCGAGCAGGATGCGCGTTTCTCCTGGCGCGACCGTGAAGCTGATGTCCTCGAGCACCGGCGGGCCGTCAAAGGAAACCGTGGCGTGGCAAACCGCTACCACCGGCTCCGCGCCGTCAGCCGCGGCCTGCGGTGAGCTTGCATTCCGGGAAACGGGTGCGGGGAGATTGCTCATGGTCGTCAGCTGAGGAGCGCGAGCAGCACGTGGGTGACGAGAAAATCCACGAAGATGATAAGCACTGAGGCCACCACCACCGCCTGAATCGTCGAGCGCCCCACGCCCTGCGTGCCTCCGGTGGTCCTCATGCCGTAAAAACAGCCGATGGAGCTCAGGATGTAGCCGAACAGCAACGGCTTGATCATGCCTTGAACCACATCCGCATAGTGAAGCCGTTCGTACGCCATGTGAAAGTACTGCGTCCCATTCTGATGATTCATCCAGACCGTGACCGCGCCGCCGCCGAGGATGCCACATGCGTCGGCGACGATGGTGAGCAGGAGAAGCATCGCGATGCTGGAGAAGATGCGCGGGGTCACCAGTTTGCGCAGCGGGTCCACCCCCAGCGCGCGCATGGCGTCAATCTGTTCCGTCACCACCATCGAGCCCAGCTCGCTGGCCATTGAAGAAGCGTTGCGCCCGGAGACCATTACACCGGTCAGTACAGGCCCCAACTCGCGGATCATGGTCAGCGAGACAAACTGGCCGGTAACGGCGGTGGCGCCGAAGGCCGCCAGCGTGGCCGCCGACTGTAAGGCCAGCACGCCGCCCGTAAAAAAGCCCGAGAGCAGCACAATGGCTATCGAGCCGACACCGATAATGTCCGATTGCAGTAGAAAATCCGTCCAGTAAATCGGCGGACGAAACAGGTTCAGCAGCGCGCGCGACGCAAACAGGGTGTAATCCTGAACGGTCAGCACGGTTTCTTTGGCTGCACGATCGATCGCGTTTTGGGCCATTGCCTTTGCCGGCCTATGGGTCGAGAAATGAGCCGGTTC
>JASHTU010000083.1 GCA_030040395.1 Acidobacteriaceae bacterium | reverse complement strand
CGTGAGGCGCGGAAGGCGATGGAATCGGCGCACATGAACGCGCGGGAAGTGCAAAACGCGGTTGCCGGGCTGAGCGATCAGGAAGTGGCGCAACTGGCGGCGCGGGCCATCAAGGCGCAGTCCGATTTCGTTGCCGGCAACATTACCGACCGCGACCTGCTGATTATTCTGGTCGCCATCGCGGCTCTCATCCTGATCATCGTGGCCGTGCGTTGAAGGCAGCTCCGATGCAACGGACCTGGTTGGGCGCGGCAGTGGCGATGCTGTTGTTGAGCGGCGCGGCGTTGGCCGCCGGGGCCGCGGACATCTGGCTGGACGTGCCTTTTGTCAAGCAGGAGAAGGACGGTTGCGGCGCCGCGGCGATTGCGATGGTGATCGAGTACTGGCAGCGGCACGAGGGGCAGCCGGCGGGTGCGAGCCCGGGAGCCGCGCAGATTCTCAGCGTCCTCGGCTCGCGCGCGGCGCACGGAATCTACGCTGCGGACATGACGCGCACCTTCGAGCAAAACGGGTTTCGCGCGTTTGCGTTCGCGGGCAAGTGGGACGACCTGGAAGAGCAGCTAGAAAAGGGCCGCCCGCTGATTGCCGCTGTGCAACCGGAAGGCAGCGGATCGCTGCACTACGTGGTGGTGGCGGGGGTGGACGACGGGGAGCGGATGGTGCTGCTCAACGATCCCGCGCAGCGCAAGCTGCTCAAAGAAGACAGAGCCAGGTTCGAGCGGGAGTGGCGAGCCAGCGGAAACTGGACGCTGCTGGCTGTTCCTGCGCAGGGGTGAGGCTGAAGGGCCGCGGCGGGCTTGCGATGGCCGCGGCGTTCTGCGCATACAGGAAACGGAAGCTGCCGCGGCACGCTGCAATGCCGGCCAAGACCGACTATCGATTTCGCGCCAGTGACGCCGGACATTTGCATTGGGAAAAAGGATTTCGCTGGGGACTCTTGGCTGTCTTTTTGTGCGGATGCCTGGGAACGCGCGGCGAGACGCCGCCCTCGCAAGCGCCCACGGCGCAGCAGATGGAGCAGCTCGCAGCCGGGCATGAGTGGGCGGAGATTGTGCGCCTCACCGGGGCGATGAAAAAGCGCCCGGCGGAGATGGACTTCTACTACGGCATGGCGCTCGGGCAGGTGGGGCGCTGGGATGCGGCGAAAGAGGCGCTCGAGGAGGGCCAAAGGCGCGCGCCTGGCGATCCGCGCTTTGCGGTGGAGCTGGCCGGAATCGCATTCAAGCAGAAGAATTATGCACAGGCGGCGCGGCGGTTGCGGACTGCGATCCGGCTGGAGCCCGAAGATCCGTACGCCAACAACTTTCTGGCCACGGTGTATTTTCTCGAGGGAAATCTCGAGGCGGCGCTGAAGTACTGGAACCGCGTGGGCAAGCCCGCCATTGAGGATGTGCGCGAGGACCCGGAGCCGCGCATTGCGCCGGCGCTGCTCGATCGCGCCTTTGCGTTTTCGCCCGCAGCGACGTTGCGGTTGCCGCAATTCATAGACAGCGAAGCGCGCGTGCGCGGGTTGGGAGTTTTTCCGCAATACCAATTCGACCTGGAGGCGCGCGACGACGGGAAATTCGACGTGGTGTTTCGCGCGCGCGAACTGAACGGATTCGGCGACGGCGGGTGGGAAAAGCTGTTTCTGTTTTTCCGCGGGATTCCGTTCCAGGGGGTCGAGCCGGGGTTCTACAACTGGCGCCGGCAAGCCATCAATTTCGACTCGCTGGTGCGCTGGGACGCACAGAAGCGAAGAATTTTCGGGCAACTCTCCGGGCCATGGGAGCATGGCGCGAAATACCGCTGGGCGCTCACGACGGATTTGCGCAACGAGAACTGGGCGGTGCGAAACGGGTTTGCCGGTCCGGCGCCGGTATTGGCAAGCTTCAACATGCGGACGGAAAAGGCGGGCTTCGATTTGACCTCTTATGCAAGCGGACGGGTGGGCTGGATGGCGGGCGCGGCGGTTTCGCACCGCGATTTTCGTAGCGCGGAGGCGGGAGCGGTTCTGACGCCGGCGATGCTGGACGCCGGCTACGAGCTCAGACAGGAGGCGCGCATTACGGACGTGCTTTGGCGTGTGCCCGAGCGGTGCTTTCAGGTGACGGCGGGCGCGGGGTCGGAGGCGGCGCGGTTGTGGTCGCCGCATGCAGAGGCGTTCGAGAAGCTGACTGGGGAGTTGGGCTGGAGCTGGTTTCCGCGACAAGAGGGGGACGACTATGCGATGCGGCAAAGCGTGCGCGCGGGCACAATCTTTGGCCAGGCGCCATTCGATGAACTTTTCATCCTGGGGCTGGAGCGGGACAACGACTTGCCCTTGCGCGCGCACATTGGCACCCGCGACGGGCGCAAGGGCAGCGCTCCGCTGGGGCGCGACTATTTCCTTGAAAACTGGGAGATGGACAAAAACATCTACGGAAACGGGCTGGTGAAAGTGCAGCTTGGGCCGTTTTTCGATATCGGCAAAATCGCCGATCCGGGAACGGCGCTGGGCTCACACAAATGGCTCTTCGACCCCGGCGCGCAAGCCAAGCTCCGGGTTTTCGGGAGCGGACTGGTGTTTTCCTACGGCAAGGATCTGCGGAGCGGGAACAATGCGTTCTACGTGATGTTGCTGGAGTAAAGGGTGAACGCCCCAAGATCGCTCAATCCAAGCCAATCGCCGCGGCGGCCACGGCGGCAATCTTCCAACCCTCGACGGTTATGATGTTGCGGGAAGCCTGGAATCGATTTCGCAATGAAGATGGAAAACACCGCCAGCCAATCGCCGCGCGTGACCGCGATGCGCGTTGTTCCCGTGGCCGGTCGCGACAGCATGTTGCTGAACCTGAGCGGCGCGCACGGGCCCTACTTTACGCGCAACCTGGTTCTGCTGACCGATGAAGGCGGCAACACCGGCGCGGGCGAAGTTCCGGGCGGGGAAAAAATCCGCCAGGTTCTGGAAGAGGCGAAGGGGCTGGTGGTGGGAGGCGCGATTGCGGGCTATCACACGGTTCTGAATACGGTGCGCCATCAATTCGAGGATCGCGACGCCGGAGGACGCGGCGAGCAGACCTTCGATCAGCGGGTCGCCGTCCACGCGGTTACGGCGATTGAGTCCGCGCTGCTCGATCTTCTGGGACAGTTTCTGGGCCTGCCCGTGGCGGCGCTGCTGGGCGAGGGGCAACAGCGAACGACCGTGCCGGTGCTCGGGTATCTCTTCTTCATCGGCGACAGCCGCAAGACGGGGTTCAACTACCGGCGCGGAGGCGATGCGGCCAGCGGATGGTTTCGCCTGCGCAACGAGGAGGCGCTGACGCCGGAGGCCATTGTACGTTTGGCGGAAGCGGCGCAGGCGCAGTACGGCTTTCGCGATTTCAAGCTGAAAGGCGGAGTGCTGGCGGGCGCGGAGGAGATGAAGGCGGTTGAGGCGCTGGCCGAGCGTTTCCCTGAGGCGCGCATTACACTCGACCCGAACGGCGCCTGGACGCTGAAGGAAGCGGTTGCGCTTTGCAAGGGCAAGCAGCACGTTCTGGCCTACGCCGAAGACCCATGCGGCGCGGAGCA
>JASHTU010000082.1 GCA_030040395.1 Acidobacteriaceae bacterium | reverse complement strand
CTCGGTCTTGTCGTCGGCGAAGGCGAACAACACATCGATGTCGGAGTAGGGGAAGAGGTCTTTGCGGCCGTAGCCGCCCAGGGCCAGCATGGCGGCGTTTTGCGCCGGCCGCCCGGCGAAGGCCCGGCGCCAGATCTCGATCACGATACGATCGACTACTGCCGAGCGGCGACGGATTGCGGCAGAGCCGTCTCCGGTGCGCTCGCAGGTCTGGCGCACCAACGCCATCTCGCGCAGATACTGCTCCCGAAGATCGTTTACCGCTAAAGACACTGGATTCACGTGGAGGTTTGCTGGGCCTGCCGAAGCAAAAGGGGTTGTTACCAGCATAAGCGATGTTCGCCGCAAGACGTTAATCCCGGTCTTACAGGGAGGGAACGGCCGGGGAACGGATAGCGTCGCGGAAGCGGATTTTTGGGCGAAGCTGCAGGCAGGGCGTCGATATACTGGGTTTCCCCAAGGAGGCTCGAAAAATGAGCGACGAACTGCGTTCCCGCGGCGTAATGGTGCGCGCGGCGCGGCCGGAGGACGCCGTCGCCTGCGGCCGGATCTGCTTTGACGCCTTCAGCGCCATCAATGGGCGCCACGGCTTCCCTTGCGACTTTCCCTCGCCGGAAGCGACCCAGCACGTGCTGTCGATGCTGTTTTCCCATCCGGCCTTTTACTGCGTGGTGGCGGAAGTCGAAGGCCGGATTGCCGGCAGCAATTGCCTCGATGAGCGATCGGCGATCGCCGGCGTCGGCCCCATCACGGTCGATCCGGAAGCGCAAAACGCCGGCGTAGGCCGCAAGCTGATGCAGGCGGCGCTCGATCGCGCTGCGGAGCGCCATTTTGCCGGAGTCCGGCTGGTGCAAGCGGCCTTCCACAATCGCTCGCTCTCGCTCTACACCGGCCTCGGCTTCGACGTGCGCGAGCCGCTTTCCTGCATGACCGGTCGAACCACGCAGAGAACCGTCTCCGGATGCGCGGTGCGTCCCGCGCAAAGCGCGGACCTCGATGCTTGCAACCGGCTGGCGCGCCAGGTTCACGGCTTCGACCGCGGCGGCGAGCTGGGGGAGGCCGTGCAGCGCGGCACGGCTGTGGTGGTCGAACGCGACGGCCGCATCACCGGTTACGCCTCCATGCTCACCTTCTTCGGCCACGCCACCGCGGAGACCGGCCTCGATTTGCAGGCTCTGATCGCCTCCGCCGATTCCTTTATGGGTCCCGGCATCCTGGTCCCCTCCCGCAACAGCGCCCTCTTCCGCTGGTGCCTCGCCAACGGTCTCCGTGTGGTGCAGCCGATGACGCTGATGAGCATGGGCTTGTACAACGAACCCGCCGGAGCTTGGCTCCCCTCGGTTCTGTATTGATCTGCCGCACAAGAGGCTGCAGAAATACTCAGTCGGTCGAGCGGAACGGCTGCAGCGTGAAATTTCTTGAAAAGTCCTCTTGACGGCTCCCCGCGTGCCTGTTACGGTAGGTAACATTATGGCTTGTAACACTGAATCCGGTCACGATCCGGCGGAACTGGGCGAGTTGGAACGCGGCATCCTCCTTATCGTATGGCGGCTGGGCGCCGTTACCGCCGAGCAGGTGCGCGAAGAGCTGGACCGGCCCCTCAAGGATTCCACCGTGCGCACGGTGCTGCGCCGCCTAGAAGAAAAGGGCTACGTGGCGCACTTGGTGGAGAACCGCACCTTTATTTACCGTCCGGCGGAGTCGCGGCAGCGCGTGGCCGGACGCGCCGCCAAGCGCATCGTGGACTGGTTCTGCGAGGGCTCGGTGGAGGCGTTGCTGGTGGGCATGGTGGACTCGGAGGTGCTCGACCGGAATGAGTTGCAGCGGCTGGCTGAACGCATCGCCGCGGCGCAACAAGCCACCGCCGTACGGGACGGCGCGAAGGGCCAAGTTCGCAATGGGATGGACAAGGAGGCGAAGGGATGATCGCAGCATTCATCGAAGCCGCATTGCGCTCGCTGGTGCTGGCCGCCGCGGTCTGGGCCGGCCTACGGGTCTTTAGCATACGCAACGTGCTGGCGCAGAAAGCCGCGTGGACCGTGGTGCTGGCCGGCGCACTGCTGATGCCGCTGGTGACGCCATTGGCCGTGCGCTGGCAGGGCCTGCCCGTCGCCACCGTGGTTTTACCCTGGCGTACTCTGGCGACGATAGAGACTATCCCTCCCGCCGCGCCGGTTGCGCAGAGAGCCGGGGCAAATTCCCCAGTGCCCGCCGCGCCTGCGGCTCCGGTCTCCGGGACGGTCATGGAGACGACTTCGGAGCCGGTTGCCCCGCTCTCCGGGCGTTTCCCCGCCCCGGTCATCTCTCAGCGTGAATACGACGCTTCCCCGGCGCAGCCCGCGTCTCCATCGGTTCCCGCCCGTGCCTCGTTTTCGCTTTCAGACGCGGGGTGGCTGCTTTATTTGGCCGTCGCGTCGGCGTTGCTCTTCCGCCTGCTCTACGGAATTCGAGCGGCGCTTCTTCTCTTGCGCTCAGCCGAACCGGTATCCCTCGATGTACGCCGTCTGGCCGCGGGTCTCGATCTGCGCTCGAGCGCCGCAATCTCGTCGCCGGTCACCATCGGCTCGGTTGTCCTTCTTCCCGCGGATTATGCCCGGTGGGACGCCGAAAAGCTGCGCATCGTGCTCGCCCACGAGCGCTCTCACATCCGGCAAGGCGATTTCTATCTGCAAATTCTTGCCGGCCTTTACGGCGCCCTCATCTGGTTTAGTCCCTTGGGGTGGTGGCTCAAGCGCAAACTCTCCGATCTCGGCGAGGCCATCAGCGACCGGCGCGGGCTTGAAGAAGCCGCCAGCCGCACGGTCTACGCCCAGATCCTCCTTGAATTCGCGGCAGCCCCGCGCCCTACCTTGATCGGAGTCGCCATGGCCCGTCCCTCGAGTCTTTCGCGCCGCGTGGAACGCCTGCTCAATGACCACGCTTTTCACCAGGCATTTGCCGGCAGCCGGCGCACCCTGTTAGCGATGCTGCTCATTCCCTGCGTGTTGTTTTTCGCTACGGCGCTCGTCCGCGTGCAAGCCGCGAGCCAAACCTCGCCGCCAGCGGCGCCGGCCCCAACCCCGGCGCCCGTCACCGGCCAGTCGCATCCCGACGCGGCTCCGACCACCGCCGCGCCTGACGCCACGCAAGCTTCCCCGCAGAACCAGCCCGCTCCGTCGCCGCAATCCGCTCCCGGTTCGCCCATCAACGTCCACGTGCCTCCCATTCACGTCGATGTGCCCGCGATCCATGTCAATGTGCCAGCGCAACACATCGATGTTCCGGCCACGCACGTCAATGTTCCGGCCACGCACATCGATGTGCCCTCCAGGCAAATTAACGTTCCGGCCGTACACGTCAACGTGCCGGCGATCCACCTCGATGTCCCCTCGAAACTTGTCGACATTCCGCCGGTGCACATTGATGTGCCCGCTGTGCAGATCGATGTGCCCGCGATCCACTTCGATGTGCCGCCGGTCCATGTGGATATGCCGCCGGCCGCCGCCCCCGACCCGCCCGCCGGTCGCAGTTCCTATGGTCCCACCGGTGAGCTGCTCGCCATGCTCTCCGGCATCGGCCGCCCGTTTGTTCAGGCGGCGCCTTCGCCCACACAAGCCACCTTTGATCGCACCCTTTCGATCAACGGCCAGTTGGACCTTTCCGTCGCCACCGGCTCGGGCAACATTCACCTCACCCGCGGCTCCGGCAATCAGGTCGTTATTCACGGCCGGGTCAGCTCCAATCATGATGAAAACGAGGACCTGGTGCGCCAAATCGCGGCCAATCCGCCCATCGAGCAAACCGGAAACACAGTACGCATTGGCGGCGAACACCACGAGAATTGGCGCAATATCCGTATCGACTATGACATCGAGGCGCCGGCAAACGCCATGGTCAACGCCGCCTCCGGCTCCGGCAATGTTACCGACGAGGGCGTCGGTCAGGGCGCAAAGCTCACCACCGGCTCCGGAAACATCACCGCCACCGGGCTTGAGGGAGGATTCACGACCCAGACCGGCTCCGGCAATATCGTGGTCAACAACACCGGCTCGGGCGACGCCAAGGCGCAGACCGGCTCCGGCAATATCAATGTTCAGGGCGTCCATGGCGGCCTGAATGCCCAAACCGGCTCCGGCGATATCAAAGCCGCCGGAACTCCCTCTGCCGACTGGAGGCTGCAAACAGGATCGGGCAACATCGAGCTATCGACCGCCAACGCGCCCATGAATCTCAACGCCTCGACCGGCTCCGGCAGCATCTCCAGCTCCCGCGAGATGGCGATGCAGGTGTCTTCCGATCACCACCACGTCACCGCGCAACTGAATGGAGGCGGTCCCAATGTGCGCGCTCAAACCGGCTCCGGCAACATTCGC
>JASHTU010000081.1 GCA_030040395.1 Acidobacteriaceae bacterium | reverse complement strand
CATCTTTTGCCCTGGGGCGTTGGGCTGTCAAGAAGGCAGCGCTGGGAGGCGATAGGGGTCTATAGGCAAGCGAGCATCATCGCGCCTACAATGCCAGATGTGATGGCAAAGGCAAAAGCAAGGGAAAACATTTTCGAAGTGGCGTGCCCGGACTGCGGGGCGATGCTGAGAATCGACGGGGCGACGGGTCTGGTGGTGAGCCACACCTCGGCGCCACGCAAGCGGATGTTTGAGGACCTGGAGACGGCGGCCAAGGCCATGCGGGAGCACGAGGAGCGGAAAGAGTCGATCTTCCGCCAGAGCGTGGACGCGGAGAAGAATAAGGCCGATTTGTTCGAGAAGAAGTTTGCCGAGGCGCTGCGCAAGGCCAAGGACGCGCCGGAAGGCAAGCCGCTGCGAGAATTCGACCTGGACTAAAGGCGAGCATCCAAGCCAAGGAGGAGCGGTTTTCTCGGAGCCGCGGCGGCGGCGGAAGCGGGATCGGAATTCCGAAGCTTGCCTGCGCCGCGCGGTTCGCCCAGGAATTGGCGCGAGCCGTTGGTTTCGAGCGATATTTTACGGCGGTTTAGGAAATCACGTGGGGTCGCCAGAATCATGCAGGGTCGCCGCTACTTGAGGTCGCGTCGGCTCGGCTTCTCCGGATTCTCCCGACAACATTTCCTAAACCGCTATAGACACGGTTCTGCCGCCTCCGGCGGCGGAGCGCGGAAGGGAAGGAGAAGCTATGGTGGTTGTGCCGCTTTCGACGTCTGGGAACAATCCCGAGAATGCGGCCGGGGCGGCCGCGGTTGAGCCGGTGCATTGGGTTCGCGTTGCCGCCGCCGGCTCCCTTGCCCTGAGCGGCGTTCTGCTGATGGCCGGCAAGAGCCGCGCGGGCCTGGTGGCGGCTGCTTCAGGCACGGCGCTGGCGATGATCGACCAGCCCGACACCATGAGAACCTGGTGGAACACGCTCCCGATTTATCTCGAAGAGATTCAGTCGATGCTCAGCCGGGTGCAAGGAGCCTTGGACGATATCGCCGAGCAGCGGGAAAAACTGCGCCGGGTGTCGACTAAGTAGCCGGGCAATTTCCTGCGCACGTGCAGGCGGGCGCGGCCTTTGTGTTTTTGTCGGCGGGTCAAGCGCGCAGCGGTGCGTTGAGCCCCAGGGCCAGCAAAGTGCTGGTGACGCGTCCCGCCGCGTGGCGCACCACGTTTTCTTCGCTCAAGAAATCGCCGGCGATGCAGCGCACGCCGAGGGCCTCGATGCGGTCGATGTCGGGCTCGATGGGCGCGGCTCCCTCGGCTGCGTAGCGGGCGAGGGTTTCAGGCGAAATGGGAGCGGTATTGACCAGCGCACAATCGAAAATCGGGGCGCGGGTGTGCTCGTAGATGCGCTCGATGTGCTCGGAGGCGGACAAGCCCAGGCTCTCGTTGGCCTGGGTCATGAGATTGCAGATATACACGCGCAGGCCGCGGGCCCGGCTCAGCGCGAGGGGAATTCCGTCAACGAGAAGGTTCGTGATCAGCGAGGTGTAGAGAGAGCCGGGGCCAACGGTGATGAGGTCGGCACGCTCGATGGCTTCGAGCGTCTCCGGAAGCGGCGCCGGGTCGGGGGGATCGAGAGTAAGTTCCAATATGCGACGGCGGCTGGCGGTGATGTTGGTTTCGCCGCGCACAACCGAGCCGTCGTCCATGTGGGCGATGAGGGTGGTGTTGGCTTCCGTGGCCGGGTAAATGTTGCCGCGGGTGGCGAGAATTTTCGACGCCAGTTGAATGGCGAGGGCGAAATCGCCGGTAATCTCGGTGAGGGCGGCCACGAACAGGTTGCCGAAGTTGTGACCCTTGAGCGAGCCACCGGCCTTGAAGCGATGGCTAAAGAGCTGGACCAGCAGGTCTTCTTCTTCGCTAAGGGCCACCATGCAATTGCGCAGGTCGCCGGGCGGCAGCATGTTGAAGCCGCGACGCAAGCGACCCGATGAGCCCCCGTCATCAGTCACCGTGACCACAGCGGCGAGGTCGGCAATTTGCGCCGGCGCATCGCCGCTTTGACCGGGCGCGAGCACATGGCGCCGGAGGCCGCGCAGCAGCGTGGAGAGACCGGTTCCGCCGCCGATGACCACCACACGCAAAGGACGCAAGGCTACCGCAGGGTCAGGGCTGGAAGACGGCGCGCGCACGAGTTCACCGGTAGCGGGAATCGCAGGGCTCAAATCGGACGTTACGGAACCTCAGGATACAGCAATTCGGTAAAGCGAGGGTCGTCCACCATGTTCTGGAAGTCGTTGTCCACGCGAGCCTGTAAGCGGTTTTTGGCGTTGAGCTCGATGGCCCGGGCCAGGTTGGTGAGGCAATCCTGGGAACGGCCGGTGATGGCGTCGAGCACCGCCAGCCCGTAAAAGGCGTAATCGGCCTCGGGATAGCCGGCGAGAATACTCTGGAACTGCTCGCGGGCCTCTTCGTAGTAGCCGGTGTTCAACTGGGAAATAGCGTAATCGTAGTGTTCCTCGGGGGTGAGAAACGCCAGATTCGGCTTTTCCAGTTGCCGCTGGCAGGTTTGGATGTACATCTTACAACGTTCCTTGAGCTCTGCCGGGGCGTCGGGAAGGAGCTTTTCGAGAGCCGCCTGGGCTTTCTCGTACTTACCCTGTTGCAGCAACTGCACCGCAACCTGGTAGTGCTGGAAAACAGCGGAGTGGCCGTCGGGCTTGGCCGGCGGTTTGACGTTCTTGATGCGGCTCGGAGCCGCGGATCGGGCCTCTTGCATCATGGGTTTGTCACTTGCGCGCACTCTCGAACGCGAGGTGGCCGGCCCGCCTGCCGGTCCACACCGCCCGCTCGGGAATAACGCTGCTTAGGCCATCTTTATACGCAGAACCCGGCCCGGCGTCAATGGTTGCTGTAACGCACCGAGTCATCGCGCCGGCGCGGGAGTCTTCTTGCCATAGATGGCCGGGTTGAGCGCGGGGTCGTTATACATCTTCAATTGCCGGTAGATCTTGAACCTCCGGGTTCCGGCCAGGATTTCGCGCCACAGCGCGTCAAGGCAGCGGGCGAGGTCGGCGCGCTGCTCCTCGAGGATGGTCAGGCGGTTGCGGTTGCGGTCCACATGGCCAGCCGGAGCGCCCGGCCGGCCAATCTCTTCGCGCGTGTGGTAGATTTTGAGCGCCAACACGGAAAGCCGGTCGACGATCAGGCCGGGCGATTCAGAGTTCATCGGCGCCGAGGAACTGGGAAGACCACGCGGCTCCAGCCAGCCCATCAGGAATCGGTCGAGCTCCTCGGTCAGGTCGTTGCGGAGCTGGTTGGTGCGGTCGATGCAGCGCTTGACCGCGGCCAGCGACGCGTCGGTTACGTTTGGGGCCCGCGCCTCATCCTCGATGTGCCACAGATCGAAATTGGCGCGATGGTGGCGCGTAACCGCCGCGAGCCACCCCGCAGCCGAGGATTTCTCCGAGTCTGCCGGGGAGGACCGTGGCTCGTCCGCCGCCGCGTATTCCTGGTGCCAGAGGCGGGTCCGCTCGTCATGCAAGGTCACAATGGCTTCCGCCGATACCACTCTCACCGCTCCTGCCGCGGAATTGCCAAGCAGCGTCTATGGTAGAACGATCTTCATCCGAGCTCCAAGCTGCGCCGCACCAGCGAGACCCGCCGGCAAGGACGCCGGGAATTCCGGGCGCTGGACGTTTGACCGCGCTCCTGCGTCTAAATAGACTTAAGACCAGGGTCTTCCCATGGTTTTGCATAGAATTCGATCGTTTGCCCTGCTCTTATCCGGGGCGGCGGTCTGCTTGTTTTCGGGCATTTCACCGTCTTTCGCCGGCGCCCAATCTTCGAGCGGCAGCTCGTCCCCGAGCCAAAGCTCCTCCTCTTCCTCGTCTTCTTCTTTATCGCAGGGCATGTATGTGCAGGAGAAGGCCCCTTCGCTCGTCGATCCGGCCGGGCCGATGATTTCGCTCATCCCCGCGGAGCCGGTTTTCATCATGGCCACGGCTTTGAATGCCTGCGGCTATGATGAGGGCCTGCAGCAAAGCGATCCGATCCGCCAGCATGTGCGCGACGAAATGAACCAGGCGCTGGCGAAGAGCGAAGAGGCCCGCAACGACCGCGACGCGCTGTGTCTTTATATCGCGCAGCACCGCATGACGGGAAGCGAAAAGGACATTGCGCAATACATCTCGCTGGCTCTTTACCTGACGCCGGCGCCGGAGCTGGAAACGACGGCCGATTTGACGGAGATGCCGCCCGACTCGACGCAGGTGGTGGAAATTCTGCCCATTCTCCGCAAGTTCGCCGCCGCGGTCGATCTGCACGGCATCTGGCTGACCACGCGCCACGCCTACGATGAAGAAATCGACGAGCTGCACGACCCGCTCTCGCATATGATCGTGGCCACCAATCTTTATCTCAAGATGCCGGCTTCCTCCTATGAGGGCAGGCGGTTCGTCGTGGTGGTCGAGCCGATGCTGTCGCCCACCATCGTGAACGCGCGCATCTACGGGGCCGACTATGTGGTGGTGGTGTCGCCGGTGAAGGGCAAGATTCCCATGGCCGATGTGCGCCATACGTATCTCCACTACATGATCGATCCGCTGCTCTATGCGCGCTCCAACGCTATCGACCGCGAAGAGCCCATCTTGAAAGTGATTGCCGATGCGCCGCTCGACTACAGCTACCGGTCCGGGGTAGTGCCGCTGACCATCGAGTGCCTGATTAAGGCCATCGAAGCGCGCACCATGGACACCGGGGTTCCGATCTTCAAGGTTCCGGAGGGCGTGGACCGCGCCGAGCTGCCCCGCTATGAACATGAACGCGAAATCTCCCTGGAGAAGGCCGAAGCGGTGCGCCAGGCCACGGTGCATCATGACATGACCCAGGGCTTCGTGCTGACCGGATATTTCTACAACCAGTTGATCCAGTTCGAGAAGGATCCGGCCAGCCTGACCGACACCATCGGCGAAATGGTGTACGGCATGGACGTGGACGCGGAGATCCACCGAGCCCGCCAGATCGTCTTCGACCAGCAGGCCGACGCAGAGATTCTGCAGCGCAGTGCGCCGCGGAAGCTGACGGGACTCGATTTGGCCGAAGCCAAGCTCTCCACCGGCGACGTGGCGGCGGCGACCGCGATGGCGAACAAGGTTCTCGCCGCCGGAGCGGCCTCCTCGAAAGAAGATTGCGCCCGCGCCGACTTTATCCTGGCCCGGGCGGCGCTTATGAACGGCCATCCGGAACAGGCGATCGATAATTTCCAAAAGACGATCACCACCAGCAAGCAGCAGCGTCTGCTGGCCTGGTCGCATATCTACCTGGGCCGCCTGCTGGACGTGGAATGCAAACGCGACGAGGCGGTGGCGGAGTACAAGGAGGCGCTGGTTTCGCGCGACGGCCAGGAGGATACGCGGCTGGCGGCCGAGCGCGGCGTGAAGGCGGCCTACACAGTGCGCGGCTTCACGTGCGATGACGACGTCGACGACACCGCGCCGCCAGCCGCAACCGCGAAACCTGGTCCGGAAGCCGCGGGGCCGGGCGGAACCGCGCCGCCGCCGCAACGGTGAGGCGTGCGGTCAGGGACCGCGGGAGCAAGGAACCAGAGTCAGGAAACAGGAACTCGGGGACCAAGAAACGGCTCTGAATCCATTCCCTTCTGGCAGGCCGTTTTCCTCGTTTCCGGCAAGCCGCTCTCGGCCGCGCGCATCCCCGCAATGCATCCGAGCCGAGAGACGCCAGGATTCGACTTGGGTGAGGAGAAACCGATCGAAAAAGGAATGTGTGGAACCGGACCTTCGTGAGCTCGAGGCCGCCCTCGGCCATGGCTTTGCCGACCGTGAGTTGTTGGTGCGCGCCCTCACCCATCGTTCCCTCGCCAGCGAGCTCGCGCGAAGCAACGGCGACACGGCCGACAGCGTGGGGGCTGACGCGGGCGACAATGAACGCCTGGAGTTTTTGGGCGACGCGGTGCTCAACCTGGTGGTCGCTGAGACACTTTTCGTCTTGCATCCCGAGTGGAGCGAGGGCGAACTGACGCGGGTGCGTGCGCAGCTTGTTAGTCGGCCGCATATGGCCGGGGTGGCAGGCGCAGTGGGCGTAGGCAAGTTCCTGCGTTTAAGCCACAATGAGGAGCGCAGCGGCCTGCGCCGCAAGAGAAGCGTACTGTCAGACGCCATGGAAGCCGTGATGGGGGCGCTGTTTCTTGACGGCGGCCTCGAGCCGGTGCGCGCCTTGGTCCGCCGTCAGGTGACGGGCGAAGCCGTGGAGCAACTGGCCGCGGAGCTGCGCTCGGGCGCGGCGCTCGGCAACTACAAATCGGCGCTTCAGGAGCGCTTACAGGCCGCGCGCTTCAGCGCTCCAGTTTACCGGGTGAAGCGCGAAAGTGGACCGGCTCACCGCAAGCGCTTCCTGGTGGAAGCGCGGCTCAAGGGCGAAAGCGGCCAGCCCGGCAAACTGCTGGCCCGCGGCCTGGGCGCCAGCAAAAAACTGGCGGAGCAGGATGCCGCGCGCCGCGCCCTAGAAGCCTTGCCGGCGGCGGACGTGGTCGCTCCCGGCGGCATCGAACTGAAGGAGCTTGTCGAACTCAAACGGGAGGAGCCCGCGGCCCAGTGACCACCCTTGCCGAACGTACGGGTTCAGCCCTCGCCGCGCTCTTGCGCATGCGCCTTCAAATGCCGACGCTGCCCGAAGCGCTGGCGTCGCTGCTGCGCACAGTGGTGGTGGCGTTGTTTGTGCTCACCTTTGTGATGCAACCCTTCCTCATCCCCTCGGAAAGTATGGAGCACACCTTGCTGGTGGGCGATTTTCTGCTCTTCAACAAGCAGATTTTTGCGCCGTTCGACGTGCCGAGCCGGTGGTTGATGCCCTACCGGCAGGTAGAGCGGGGCGATATTGTGGTCTTCCATCATCCAAACCCGCCATTGCTGGTAAAACGCGTGGTCGGGGTTCCCGGCGACCATCTCCGCATGGAGGATGGACGGGTGTTCATTAACGGCGCGCCTTTGGACGAGCCGTACGCCTCCTTCGAGCCGGCGCCGCCCAACTCATTCCGGGACGATTTTCCACCCCAAATCTACACCGACCCGGACGTCGATCCCGACTGGTGGCGGCTGATGCAAAGATTGACGCACAACGGCGAGCTGGTGATTCCCAAAGGCGAGTATTTTGTTCTGGGCGACAACCGCAATCACAGTCTGGACTCCCGCTATTGGGGGCTGGTGCCTCGCCAGGCGATCGTCGCCCGCCCGCTGATTATCTACTTCTCGCTCTCCCGGCCTTCGGCCACCGATGTCGATCAAGCGGCGGATGATAGACTCGGACACGATGGGGAAATTTCGGCGCGGTTAAAGGAATTTGCGCGCTGGAAGCGCATCTTCCGCGTGGTTCACTGATTCAGGTCCGACTTGGGACCGGGCGAGTTCTTCCGCAAAGGGCGATTGATCCGCAAAGAGCGATTGATGACAAAGCAGAAGGTATTGGTTTCCAAAGCGGCGCCCGAGGCCCCGCGCAAGCCGGAAGCAGAACCGGAAAGGGTGGAAGAGACGACCTACGAGGCGGTCGCCAGCATTTGTTCAGTTTTGGTGGTGGGTCTTTTTATCCTCACCTTTCTGGCCCAGAACTTCGTTATTCCGTCAGGCTCGATGGAAAACTCGCTGCTGGTCGGCGACCACCTGGTGGTGGACCGCATCACGCTGGCTCCGCCGGCCCATTGGATGCCCCTGGTCCGTTACCGTGAGCCCCGGCGCGGCGACATTATTGTTTTTATCAAGCCGGTCAGCTCGCCAGGCGATCCAATAGATGCTGACGGCAAGCCGGAGTACTTGTTCCTGGTGAAGCGCCTCGTCGGCGTGCCGGGCGATCACATCCACCTGCGCGATGGCATTGTGATCATCAACGGCGTGTCCCAGGCGCAGCCCAATGCGCAGCCGACCACGCCCGACAATTTCAATGAGTTTCTGGACGAGTTTCCCTCCGTTCCACCGGGCGAAGTTCCCGGTTCAACCGAGTCCTGGGACGTGGCGTTTCCGAACTACATCCAGAACGGAGACCTAGTGGTGCCGCCGGGCATGTACTTCATGATGGGCGACAACCGGCACAATAGCGAGGATTCGCGCTACTGGGGATTTGTGCCCCGCGCCAACATAATTGGCCGTCCGCTGTTCAATTACTGGTCGTTCAAGTCTCCGGAGTCGGAATACGAGCAAACCGGACTCGTGCACAGAATCGCGTGGATGGGGCACGTGGCGCTCCACTTCTTCACCGATACGCGGTGGAAGCGAACCTTTCACCGGACGCGTTAGGACGCTAGAATCGTGAAGATGGGGACGCAGGAAGCGCAACTTCGGCAACCTGCCGTCGGGCGCAGGCGGCTGCGCTGGATTCTGATTGCGGCGGCGGCCATTCTGGCAGCCGTGGTATTCGTTCCGTCGCTGGTCAGCGTGGCGCGTTACAAGGGAGGCATCACTGAACTGATCGCCGCGTCTCTGGGGCGTCCGGTGCGCCTGTCCTCTGTAGAGTTGCGGCTGTTTCCCTGGCCGGGCTTTGTGCTTACCGATCTCACCGTGGCTGAAGATCCTGCGTATGGAGCCGAGCCGGTCCTCCATGCTAATTCCGTCACCGCTTCGATCCGTCTACTGCCGTTGTGGCGAGGCCGTCTGGAAATCGGCAGCATCAGCGTGGACGAAGCCAGCCTCAACCTGGTCCGTTCCACGCCTGGACGCTGGAACCTCGATCCGTTGTTTCGCAGCGCCGCCAAAGCGGGCGGCTCAGTTGCCGGTGAACGCCACGCCATCCTTCTGCCCTCCCTCGAAGCCACGAACTCCCGCATCAATTTCAAAAACGGCGCCGAGAAGCTGCCATTTTCGCTCGTCAACACCGATCTTTCCTTCTGGCAGGAGAGCCCCGGCGTGTGGCGAATCCGGCTCCGCGGCCAGCCGGCGCGCACCGACGTGAGCCTGAATTTGGCCGACACCGGCATTGTGCGGCTGGAAGCGACGCTCACCCGGGCGCCCAGGCTGCTGGATATGCCTGTGCATCTCGATTTGGACTGGCGCGAGGCGCAGCTTGGCCAACTCAGCCGGCTTCTAACCGGCTCCGACGCAGGCTGGCGCGGCGACTTGACTGGCAATTTGCACCTCGAGGGGACCCCGGGATCTGCCCGCGTCACCACGCGCCTGCAGGCCATGGGCGTGCGCCGCGCCGAGTTTGCCCCGGCCGAACCGCTGGACTTCGACGCCAACTGCGCCTTTGTCAACCACTATTCCCGGCGCGCACTCGAAAACGTCGTCTGTAACTCGCTGTTGGGCGACGGTCGCGTGCAGCTTACCGGCGATTTGGCCGAAGACGGAGCCACGCCGCATTTCTCTCTCCTTCTGGATCGCATTCCCGTGGCCGCCGGTCTCGACCTTTTGCGCACATTGCGCAGCGGATTTGCTCCGGACCTTGAAGTCGCGGGCGTGGTCAGCGGGAAGATCGCCTACGCTGCCCGGCCGCCAAGCCAAAAGGGAGGGCCGAAGCGCAGCGGCAATCGAACGCGGCATCAAGGTTTGGCCGCGCAGGGCCCGTTAACCGGTAGCCTCGCCATTGAAGGTTTGGAGCTTAGCGGCGGCGGACTCAACCAGCCGATTCGCGCGTCGAAGATTGTTCTTGAGCCGGGTTTGTCCCAGGGGGACCACCTTGAAGCTCTGACCGGTACGGCCGTGGTTCCCTCCGGGGCGACCGCTCCGCTGGTTGTGAATCTGCGATTGGCCCGCGACGGCTACCATGCAACGCTGCGCGGTGAGGCTAGCATGGCTCGGGCCAGGGAGCTTGCCCACGCCGCCGGATTGCCCGATGCTTCAGCCTTCGACGCGCTCGCCGGCGAACCCGCCAGCCTCGACCTCAGCGCGGAAGGGCCGTGGATGGCGGTTCAGGGAGACGGGATGGTTCCGGCCGCTGGCGAGGATTCTTCAGGAACGGCTGTGGGAATGGGCGCACCCGATGCCGGAGGGCCTCAGTCCGGGGATTCGCTCACGGGAACCGTGATCCTGAATAACGCAACCTGGAGGGCGGATTATCTGGCCAACCGTGTGGAGATTGCCCAGGCTACGCTCCATCTGGGCGGCGATGAACTGCGCTGGGACCCCGTGGCGTTTTCCTTTGGCCCAGTGAAAGGGACGGCAGCACTGACGGTCCCCGATGTCTGTCCCTCGCCTGCCGCGCCCGCAACTTGCCTTCCGCACTTCCATATACAGTTCGCCAATCTCGACGCCGCCGCCCTCCAGGCCGCCTTCCTGGGAGCGCGGGAGCACGACACGCTGCTCTCAACTGTTATTGCGCGGCTGCATCTTTCATCCGCACCCGCTTGGCCGCAAATGGAGGGGACGGTTGAGGCCGGTACGCTCGTGCTCGGCCCGGTCACGCTGAGCGCCCCGTCGGTCTCGTTGCGGATTTTGCCTGACGCAGCCGAGTTTTCCGATCTCAAAGGCGGTTTGCTCGGCGGTCGCCTGAGCGGCTCCGGCGCAATGCACCGCTCCGGGACGGACCCGAACACACCCGTTTACACGCTTGACTGCCATTTCGATAAGCTGAGCGCTCAGGCGATGGGCCGGTTGCTCGGCCTGGACTGGCCGGGGGGGATCTTCAATGCCGCCGGCAAAGTGACTCTCTCCGGTTTCGCGGGCAAGGACTTGGCCCAATCCGCCAAGGGCGATTTGCATTTCGAATGGTTACGCGGAACCATCGCGGCACCCGCGGCGGAGGTTCCAGACGAACCGCAGTCCGCCGCCGGAACCCTGACCGCTACGGATACCGCGCCGCTTCATTTCAGTCGCTGGAACGCCGACGCCGAGATCGCCGATGGCGTTGTCACCCTGAAAAACAGCCGCATTTTGGTGGGCTCACGCGCGCAGCCGCTGGAAGCCTCTCTCACCCTCGCGGACCCGCCAAAACTCCGCCTGACTCTGCCCAGACGGGGGGGAAAAAAGCCGTAGACGCGGATATTCGATCCTCGCGCAAGCCCCATTTCCGGTGCTGCCCAATGACGGCAACGCGGGGGCCCTTGCCCGCGGCGCACACCGGAGAGCGGCCCCGATACAATCGACCTATGGGCTCTTCCATTGCTCCTTCCCCGGTTCAGCTCCACTGCCGGGGAGTGCTTTTCGACATGGATGGCATTCTGATCTCGTCGCTCGGCTCGGTTGAGCGCAGTTGGACCAAATGGGCAGAGATGCGCGGAGTCAATGCCGCCGACACGATCCGTATTGCGCACGGCCGGCGAGCCATCGAGACCCTGGCGCTCTTGCGCCCCGACCTGGACAGCGAGGCGGAATTGAAAGTCATCGAGGAGCTTGAAATTTGGGACAACGAGGGGTTGACGGTGCTGCCCGGCGTCCTGGACCTGCTCACGGCTTTGCCTGAAGATTGCTGGACGGTGGTCACCAGCGCCACCGAGCGCCTGGCGCGCGCCCGCATGCCGGCCGGCGGCATTCCCGTGCCCAAGCGGCTGGTGACAGCTGATCAGGTGACCCGCGGCAAGCCCCACCCTGAACCATTCGCGGCTGGAGCCACGCTGCTCGGCTTCGCGCCCGGAGACTGCGTCGTCTTTGAGGATTCCTCTTCCGGCGCGCAGGCGGGCCGCGCCGCCGGCTGCACGGTGGTTGCCACAACCTTTTCCCATCCCATTGAATCGCTTGAAGCCGCGCACTACCTGGTGAAGGACCTCACCGGCGTCAAGGCTACGCGCGACGGCGGCGACCTGGTCCTGAGCCTGGCGCCGCTGGCGAACGGTTGACCGCGCCGGCAGTCAACCCGGATCTTTCGCCGCAGCGACCGCCGGTGGCTTGCCGCGCAGACCGCTGCTTTTATTCGCTGGCTTCGATGCGGCGGCCGTGGGGGGACTGCAAGGGGCGCGTGTTCATGCGGAAGAGCCGGGAGAAGGCGTCCAACTGGCCGCGGCTGATGCTCACTTCCTGCTGAAAGATCAACCAGCGTACGCCTTCGGTGCAGGGCGGCCAGGTGAGCGAGCCAGTATAAGTCCAATAGCCGCGGTCGGGGGGGAAAAGACCGGCGGGATCGATCATATCCGTGATCTGCGTTGAAGCGCCCGGAATCGCGGGCAGATGCTGCCAAAGCGTTGCCATGGCGGCATTGGGAAAGTCCCGGATCTCGGTCAGCAAAACGCCGAGGATGGCTATTTTGCCGTCGGCGCTGCGATGGACAAGATCGACTTCCATGTTGGCGAGCCTGCCCTTGACGGCGTGTTCGCTGGGATGGCGAAACTGGAGTTCGGTCAGCTCATAGCGCACGCCACCGACGACCATGGAACTGCCCGGGTCGACGCGGACGACGATCGTGCCGCCGTCGTTTGCCAGCGTGACCGGGCCGGCGACGTAGTGGAACTGGAGGGGCTGGAGCGCGGAATCGAGACGGGCGCCGCCCAGATCCACCGGCGATTGCTCATGGCCTTTTGCGCAGGCCGCATAAGCCGGGCTGAGCTTGCCCCACATCAGCGGGCCGTACTTGCCCTGGTAGCCCCAGGGAACGGTGTTTTGTGCAGCGGCGATGGCGGGCAGACTGAGGAGAATGACAGCGAAGGACGGAAGACGCATGGTTTCTCCGCGAACTTTGACGTAGAAGCGCCACGAAGCATTTTAGAGCATCTCCCTTCATCGCGTGGACGCACCGGCGGCCGGCGGCCGCCCCTGTCAGCCGTTGCGCCGGCGCCAGGCGGCTGTTAGAGGCGGAAGCCGCCGGCGGCCTGGATGGTTTGGCCGTTGACCCAGAGCGACTCGTCTGAGGCCAGGAAGGCGGTAATGGAGGCGATGTCCTGAGGCTGGCCGATGCGGCCCAGCGGGGTGCGCTGAACGGCTTCTTTCTCAAACTCGCTACCGATGAAGCCCGCTGCATGCGTACCCTCGGTGATTACCATGCCTGGACTGATGGAGTTGACGCGGATCTTCTTCGGGCCCAACTCCTGAGCCAGTGCCGCGCTGATCGAGTCGACCGCGCCCTTGGTGGCGCTGTAGACGGCACCGCCGCCGATGCCGTCGGCCGCAACCGAGCTGATGTTGATAACGCTGCCACCGTTGGAGTTGAAATGCCCAACCGCTTCCTTGGTGGTCAAGAGCAGGCCAAGCACGTTGACGTTGAACATTTTGTTAAAATGCTCGGGCGTGACCTGGTCGAGCGGGCCAAACTCATAGACGCCGGCGTTGTTGACCAGAATATCAATGGGGCCAAGCTGGGCGGCGACGGACTTGACCAGAGGGCCGATGGAATCGGGGTCGGCCAGGTTGGCGTGGAGGGCGACGGCTTTGCCGCCCGCGGCCTTGATTCCGGCGACAACCTTTTCGGCTTCGGCCTTGCTGCCCGAGTAGTTGACGGCGACGGCGGCGCCGCGGTTGGCGAGTTCGCGAGCAATGGCCGCGCCAATGCCCTTGGATGCGCCGGTAACCAGCGCGACTTTGCCTTGGAGATTGCTCATATCCGGCTCCTGCATCGAAACGTCATTTGTTTCGACATTTCGATAACTATCAAATTGATTCATGGGCCGCGGAGACGGATTCAGAGCCCTTGTGGAAATTTCTTGGCGGGTTGTTCAGTGCGCTGCACAGGGGCCGGTATCGAGGGCGGTGAGACCGGCGGCGAGGGCAGTCAGGACACCGGGGCGCAGGGTGAGGTAATGGAACTTGCCCTCACGGCGGACGTTGATGAGGCCGGCGGTTTCGAGCTCCTTGATGTGGTGCGAGAGGGTGGCGGCGGAGATGGGCAGAGCGGCGCGGGCCTGGGAGCAGCCGAGCGGGCAGCCGGCCTTGGCAATCTGCTCGAGCAGCGCGAAGCGATGCGGGTCGGCGAGAGCCTTGATAATGGCGGTGCGGCGGGCTCGAGTGAGGCGGGTTGGTTGCAACGATTTTTCGGGAATTGCAACGACGGACATGGCGATGGCCTCTAGTGATTCGATGCTACGACGGGAGAGGATGACTGAGGGTGCGGGAAATGGTTCGAGGGTCAGGGAACGGCAATTAACAAGCCCCCACTCACTCCGGCCGATTGCTCATGCCCGCGCATGAAGTTGTAGTCGTAGGATGGCTCGAGGTAACAGCCGAAGCGGTGTCTCCCGGTTGGCCAGAACATGAAGTCGAGGGCGCCCTCGCCGGCGATGGAATTGGGTTTTGATCCGGATTGATTGGAGTGGACCCACTCCGGGCCGACGCCTGCCATGAACTCGGTTTTGCGAGAGAGGGTCCACGGCTTCTTGAAGAGGGCGTCAGTGTCCCATTCAGTGGCATGGGAGCGAAAGAGCGGTGTGACGCCGGCCTCAATCTCGAGCCAATGCTCGATGGGGGTGAATTCGACAGCAAAGGAGGGGCCGAAGCTCGACGTGCTGTCGCCGGGGTTGATGCTCGCGGCGCCGCCGAACTCGAGGATGGCGGCAGGTTCCTTGTCCGGCGACTGGCAGAGCGCAGGAAGGGGCGAGAAGAGAACAAGCGCTATGAGCAAAGCCCTCATAAGATCGTGAACCTCTTATATGAGGAGTTAAGCGGATTTGTCAGCAATTGCAAGCAGCGTGTGGAACTGCGGGGTTTCCGGCTCTTTGTCGACGACGGCGGTTTCGACGTTGCTGAAGCCGGCTTTTTCCAGCATAGTTTCGAGTTCCGCTTCAGAGAAGCCCAGCCACTCGTCGGCGTAGAGTTCGCGGGCTTCTTCAAAGCGGTGTTTAGCGAGGTCGAGGACGACGATGCGGCCGCCGGGAGCGAGGATTCTGGCGGCTTCTTCGACGGCGTGGGCAGGGTGCAGGGCGTGGTGGAGGGACTGGGAGAAGAAGACGAGATCGACTTCGGCGTCGCCGATGGGAAGCTCCTCCATGTCGCCGAGGCGGAAATCCACGTTCTTGACGCCGTGGCGACGGGCCTGCTCGCGGCCCACGTCGATCATGCGCGGCGAAGCATCGACGGCGATAACGCGCTTGGCGCGCTCGGCGAGGAGCAGCGTAAAGGCTCCCTCGCCTGCGCCCAGGTCGGCGATCGTGAGCGGCGGCATGAGGCGCAGCAGCGCCTCGGCGAGGCTCTTCCACGACTTGCCCGGCACGTAGTCCTTGCCTAAGCGGCCGGCCACCGAGTCAAAGAAGGCGCGCATTTTGTCCTGGCGCTTTTTGAGGACGCGGCGCATCGCGGCCTGGTCGAGAGAGGCTTCAGGGATCTCCTTTTTTGCCTGGTCGAGAATCTCGTGCAAAGGGCTGCCCTCCGCAGAAGTGGCGCGGTAGAAATTGCTCTTGCCGGTGCGGCGATCTTCAACGAGGCGCGCCTGCTTGAGCTGCGAGAGGTGCGTGGAGATGGTGCTCTGGCCCATGGAGAGGATTTCCTGCAGTTCGGCCACGGAGAGCTCTTCAGCTTTAAGGAGGAGCAAAATGCGCAGCCGGTTGGGATCGGCGGCTACGCGCAGGATTTTGACGATCGAGGGCATAAAAAAACGGCGAAAAAACAGGATTGACGGCGAGGGCCGTTTCTGTTACATATCAACATATCACGATTTGTCGATATAAGGAGGATTGCGGATGGGGAGCTCGACCCTGGAACTTACGGATTTGGAATATAAAGTGGCCGACATGAGTTTGGCCGAGTGGGGACGCAAGGAGATTACGATCGCCGAGCAGGAGATGCCGGGGCTGATGGCGATCCGCAACAAACACGCCGCCGAGAAGCCGCTGGCGGGGGTGCGCGTGACCGGCTCGCTGCACATGACCATCCAGACGGCGGTGCTGATCGAGACCCTGGCAAGCCTGGGCGCCGAGGTGCGCTGGGCAAGTTGCAACATCTTCTCGACGCAGGACCACGCGGCGGCGGCAATTGCATTGAGCGGCGTACCGGTATTTGCGTGGAAGGGCGAAACGCTGGAGGACTACTGGGAATGCACCTACCGGGCGCTGAGCCACAAGGGCGGGTTGGGTCCGCAACTGGTGGTGGACGACGGCGGCGACGCGACGCTGCTCATCCACAAGGGCTACGAGCTCGAGAACGGCGACGGTTGGGTCAACACCCCTTCGGGCAACCACGAGGAGCAGGTGATCAAGGACCTGCTCAAGCGGGTCTACGCCGAAGACCCGGAGCATTGGCACAAGATGGCCAAGGAGTGGCGCGGGGTTTCAGAAGAGACGACGACGGGCGTGCACCGGCTCTACAAAATGATGGAGCAAGGGAGGCTGCTGGTTCCGGCGATCAATGTGAACGATTCGGTGACCAAGTCGAAGTTCGACAATCTCTACGGCTGCCGCGAATCACTGGCCGACGGCATCAAGCGGGCGACGGATGTGATGATGGCCGGGAAGGTGGCGGTGATCTGCGGTTATGGCGATGTAGGCAAGGGATCGAGCCATTCTTTGCAGGGGATGGGGGCACGAGTGGTGATCACGGAGATCGATCCCATCAACGCGCTGCAGGCGGCGATGGAGGGGTTCGAAGTGACCACACTGGAAGACACGCTGGGCCGCAGCGACATCTACGTGACCTGCACGGGCAACACCGACATTATCACCCTCGAGCACATGCAGCAGATGAAGGATCAGGCCATCGTGTGCAACATCGGGCATTTCGATAACGAGATCCAGATGGACCGGCTCAATGCGGAGCCGGGAGTGACGAAGGTCAACATCAAGCCGCAGGTGGACAAGTACACGTTCCCGGACGGGCACAGTATCTTCATCCTGGCCGAGGGGCGGCTAGTGAACCTGGGCTGCGCGACGGGCCATCCGAGCTTTGTGATGTCGAACAGCTTCGCCAACCAGACGCTGGCGCAAATCGATCTATGGAAGAACCGCGACAGTTACAAGCCGCAGGTATACGTACTGCCCAAGAAGCTGGACGAGGAAGTGGCTCGGCTGCATCTGGAAAAGATCGGCGTGAAGCTGACGAAGCTGACGCCGAAACAGGCGGACTATATCGGCGTGGGGGTAGAGGGGCCGTATAAGGCGGAGCATTACAGGTACTAGGGGTCAGCTTCTAGCTCCTTGCTACTAGCTTGTAGCTTGTTGCTATTCGCTTTTTTTCATGATCGTGGAGCTACGCCGGTATGTTGGGGGCCGCTTTGGTCGGGCCGTGACCTGATCCGGCGGATCGGTCCATGGCTGACAAAAGAGCATCGAGGACTCACGAGCCGGTAATCAGGGGCTAGAAGCTAGGAGCTTGAAGTTTATGAGTTCGGGGCTCAGTTTTTCATTCGAGTTGTTTCCGCCGCGGACGCCGGAGGGGGCGGCCAGGCTGCCGGGGGTCATTTGTGAACTGGCGGCGGTGCGACCCGATTACTTTTCCGTGACCTATGGCGCCGGCGGTTCGAATCAGGAGGGCACCTACGAGACGCTGCTGACGGTGGTCAAGCACTGCGGCATCGAGGCCGCGCCGCACCTCACCTGCGTGGGTTCGACGCGGGCTCATGTGGCCGCCCATCTTGAACGCTACCGGGCGGCGGGGGTCAAGCGCATCGTGGCGCTGCGCGGGGACTTGCCGGCCACGGCGATGAGCGCTGCCGCGCCGGGCGAGTTTCATTACGCCAATGAGCTGGTCGGCTTCATCCGCGAGACCCACGGCGACGCGTTCAAGATCGAAGTGGCCGCTTACCCTGAGATGCACCCGCAGGCTCCGAACCCAAGCGCGGACTTTGAGAATTTTTGCCGCAAGGTGGAGGCCGGCGCGGACGCGGCGCTGACCCAGCTCTTCTACAACGTGGATGCCTACTTAGACTTCATGGAGCGCTGCACGAGGGCAGGTATCCGGATTCCCATTGTGCCGGGCATCATGCCCATCACCAGCTACGCCAACACAGTGCGCTTCTGCAACGGCTGCGGGGCGGACCTG
>JASHTU010000080.1 GCA_030040395.1 Acidobacteriaceae bacterium | reverse complement strand
TTGGGATCGTCGTAGGGCGCGCCATCGGGCCGCGCGTGCACATAATGGAACTCGCCCACCGCGGTGATTCCCGAGAGCGCCATTTCAAGAAAAGCCATGCGCGCCACGTCGAAGACGTCTTCTGGTTCGAGACGCGACGCGGCTTGGTAAATCAGGTTGCGCCATGCCCAGAAATCATCCCCGTTGGGCCCGCAATGCTCGGCGGAGCCGCGAATCAACCGCTGAAAGCTATGCGAATGCGCATTGACGAGCCCCGGAAGCAGCGCCTTGCCCGGCATTCTCACCATCGCCGCGCCGCCGGTCGGCAAACCGGACCCTATCCGGAGAATGACGCCGTCGTCGCCGACGAGGAGTCCCTCGCCGGAACGGAACGCGTCACCAGCGTAGATAAGATCGGGAAGATACAACGTAGGCATTGCCGCTATGACTCCAAGCGAAGTTAGGCGCGTTTCCGGCAGTAGCACATGGTGTAACTCGCCCTGGAAACGGGGGCGCTTCGAAAATGGTAGCGGCTGCGGAGGGTAGAAGTGCAGCGCATCGCGCGGCGATTGCCTCCATGAAACCGGCATTCCCATTTTCTCAGCGGGCTTGGCGCGCAAATGAGCGGAGGAACGGGCGCTGGATCGCCGGTTCAACGCCGGACAGTTATGCCGCCGGATGGAGCAAAAGATGCTTCACCGCTTCGGTCCATGCTTTCAATTCATCCTCGGGAATGTACTCGCGCTCGCTGTGAGCTGTCTCCATATCGCCGGGACCGACAACCACGGCTTCGTCCACTAAGCCCGCAAAGCGCGTGGCTTCCGATCCGAAAGAGATGCCGGTTTCAGGACGGCCGAGAATCCGGCTGAGCGCCGCGCCCAAGCCGGAGCTGGAGGGATTGCGAAAGCCCGCGTCGGCGCGCAAAATACGTACATCGATGGCGCATCCAGGATTTCTCACCGCAACCTCGGCGGCCAACCGCTGCACTGTCTCGCCGCCATGCATTGGATCTTCATGGGGCAGCGGGCGCCATTCGACCAGGAATGTACACTCTCCCGGAACCATATTCTTGGCCGTTCCGCCGTGAATAACGCCGACGTTGAAGGTGGTGTACGGGGGGTTGAAACGTAGATCGCGGGGCTTGTCGCCGCTCCGCTGCCATTGCTCGAGCGCAACAATGAGTTCGGCCGCCGCATGAATGGCCGAAACTCCCCTGGCTGGAAAGGCGCTGTGCGCCTCGCGCCCCATGAGGCGCACCTCGGCCAATCCGTAGCCCTTGCCCGCGGTGGCGGGACGCAGGGAGGTGGGCTCGCAAACCACGGCGCGGCGCGCGCGGATAGCGCCGCTGGCTGCAAGCCGCGTGGCTCCAATGCATCCGATCTCCTCTTCCGCGGTGAACGCAAACGCCACCGGCGCGGGCAGAGCCTCGGGATTCACCGCGAGCGCAGCAGCTAGCAACCCCGCCATCGCACCTTTCACATCGCAAGCGCCGCAGCCATGCAGAGCGCCAGCTCGTTCCCGAAGCTCGGTAGCATCCGTCCACTGACTCTGAAACGGCACGGTATCGGTGTGGCACACAAAGAGCAACTCGACCTCTGGGAGAGCGCCTTGAAACCGGCGCGGAAGCGCAAGCATGTTGGCTCTTTCAATGCCGTCGGTGGCGACATAGGGCAAACGCAACATAAACCAGTCCTGCGGCGCCAGAGTCCTTTCCACCGCATCGAGGAGGCGGGTGTTCGACATGGAGCTGACGCTTGGAATCGCCACTAATGTGCGTAGGATCTCTTTTGCTGTCTGCATCCGCGGGTCTCTGCTCATGTATTCAGCCTCTAGCTTCTAGAGCACTTCTCCTTCCCACGTAGCCCTTGCAATTTCGATGCTAGGTGGCGATTCTTTGAGGGAATCGCCACGCGGCTTCCGGCTTCGGTGTATAGCAGAAGGAGAAGTGCTATAGCTCCTAGCTTCTAGCTCTTCCGTACTTAACCATGACCCCTTAGAAGCCTGAAGCGGCAAGAGAGCGCAGCAAGCAAGTCAGTAGCAGATAGCTAGGGGCTAGAAGCTAGCAACTAAATCGCTTCAACGCCCCCCACAAAAACGCGCGGACGAATGGGCGCTGCGATAAAGTAGGCGAGTTCGCGGTAGTCTTCGCATTCATGAATGACAAAGTCGGCCCGTTTGCCCGGTTCGAGAGAACCCACTTCCTGCGCCATCTCCAAGCTTGCCGCGGCATTGATGGTGGAGGCCACGATAGCCTCGCTGGGCAGCATGCGCAGATAGAGCGCCGCCAGGGAAATGATGAACGGCATCGAAGTTGTCGGCGACGACCCGGGATTGAAGTCCGAGGCGATCACCGGCGCGAGGCCGGCGGCGATCATGGCGCGCGCATTAGGATACTCCGTGCGGCTGAGCGCAAAAACGGATGCGGGCAGTAGCACGGGCTGTACGCTGGCATTGCGCAGGGCCTCGAAGCCTTCCGCGTTGGTGCACTCCAGATGGTCCGCGGTGTTAGCGCCCAGCTCAGCGGCCAGCTTTGCGCCGCCGTCCGCGCGAAACTGCTCTACGTGCATGCGCAGGCCCAAACCGTTTCGCTTAGCCGCCAGCAGGACTCGCCGCGCCTCTTCCAGGGTGAATGCATGATCGTCACAGAAAACATCGCAGTACCGCGCCAGCGAACCCTCCGCAACCTGGGGAATGAGCCGATCCATAATGATCTGCAAATATGCTTCGCGGTGGTCGCGAAATTCCGGGGGGACCATGTGCGCCGCCAGCAACGTGGGCACAATACGCAGCGGCGTCCGCTCGCGGAGCGATTTCAGCACGTCGAGGATTTTCAGCTCCGCCTCTGCGCTGAGCCCATAACCCGATTTGGCCTCGATGGTGGTGGCGCCGCCGGCCAGAAACCATTGCGCGTGGCGTTTGGCGGCGCGCAGCAGTTCTTCGGCGCTGGCCTTGCGCGTGGCTTCGAGCGTGGAGGCAATGCCGCCTCCGGCGGCGGCAATCTCCTGATAGGTGCGGCCCGCGATTCTTTGCTCGAAATCGCCGATGCGGTTGCCGCCGAAGACCAGGTGGGTATGCGCGTCCACAAATCCCGGCAGGACGGCCCGGCCGCCGGCGTCGATTGCGTCTACGCCGCGCGACAGTTGCGGGGAAAGTTCGCGATACGATCCAATCGCGGAGATGCGGCCGTTCTCCACAACCATGGTTGCGTTGCGAACCACGCCCAGCTCCCGCAACTCGGCGCCGGCGCGCGGCCTGGCTGGCCCAGCCAGAGTCAGCAGTTGGCCGCAGTTGACCACGATCAACGGACGGCCTTGCCCCCGCTCGCCGGGCGCAGGCGCGCCCGCTGCTTGATCGGTGGTCATGTGGGTTTGGTTTTCGAACTCGAGACCGGGAGACGCGCCGGGATCGGACATAGATTTCACTTAGGAGTTCTAATCCTTTTTGCCGCCTGCGGCTTTTTGCTCCCCGCCGCCTTCCGTGTTGCAGGTCTCTTAGTGTCTCACTTTGGCGCCTGTGGCGACCTCGCACTCACTGGAGCGGCAGTTATGCGGGCTCTCGGCACCCAGCTTCACGAGCAAAGCCACCGCCTCCGGCTGAGGCAGCGATTTCTCCCACGGGCCATTGGCCATGTCCGCCACCGAATTGCCGTTCTTAGCCTTCGCATTCAGGTCCGCGCCCAAGCCCACCAGGTAATGGATGACGTCGAGATTGCCGGTGAACGCCGCGCCGTGCAGGGCCGTATAGCCCTGATCGTCCGCTTGCTTCACGTTGGCGCCCAGGCCGACGCAGTATTTCACCGCCTCCAATCGCGTCGGGGCGGTGGTGCTGTAGTTCGCTCCCCAACCCAGCCCCGCGGCCACCATGAGCGGCGTGGTGCCGTCGTTGGTGGGAATGTTGGTGTCCGCGCCCGCATCCTTCAAGAGCTGCATGGCCTTCACATCGTCGGCCTCCGCCGCGCGCAGAAACGCGGTAGAACCAGCGGGATCCACCCAGTTTTGATTTTCTGTTAACACCCGCTCCCAAATCTCACTGCCTAAACGGGCGTTGAGGTTGGCGCCATGCGCAATCAGCAGCTTCATCAAATCCAAATAATTCGCGTTCTCCTGCGCCACCACCGGTTCCGGCGACCACTCATGCGGCGCCCACTTCACATCGATGGTCGAATAGAGCGCCGTAAGCCCGAGGTCATTGGCCAGGTTCGGGTCCGCGCCATGCTCCAGCAGCATCCTGGCGAAGTCGTAATGACCGTTGGCGAGGGCCAGCACCAGCGGCGTGCTGTGTTCGCTACCGCTGGCTTCATTCATGTTCGCGCCGCCGGCGATTAAAGCCTCTCCCGCTGCGACATTGCCCTGCCGCGCCGCGTAGAGCAGCGGCGACATGCCACCCACCAACTTGGCGCTGTATTCGTGGTACATGTGCTCGGGCATTTTGCCTTTTGCAGGAGCCTTCGGATCCCCCTCGCCTGAGTTGTCCACCTCACCCGAGTTGTCCACCTCGCCCTCTTCCGCAGACGACGTGTCCTTTGCAGGCGTTTCCTTTGCATCCGGCGTTTTCTTCTTCTTGGTTTCTCCGTTATTCGCCAACCCATGAAACGGCAACCGGTATGGAACCACGACTTTGGATTCGAGGTTGGGGTCAGCGCCATGCGCGATCAGCACGCGAATCACGTCCGCGCGGCCCTGATTGGCGGCAAACATCAGCGCCGTCTGATTGCGCACGTGTTCGCCCGAATTCACCTCCGCTCCGTGATCGAGAAGCGCTTTCACGGCGGCCACGCTGCCTGAAGCGGCCGCCTCCATCAGCGGCGTGACGCCCAGGTCGTCCGGTCCGTTGGCGTTCGCTCCGTTTTCGAGCAAGAGCTCAATCACGGGCGCGCTGCCATTCTGGCAGGCCATGTAAAGCGGCGTCAGGCCTTCGAGGCGCGTCTTTGCGTTCACGTCGGCGTGGGCTTTCAGCAGGATCCGGGCGAGTTCGAGATTGTTGTCATAGGCTGCCCAGTGGAGGGCTGTGCTGCCATCGCCTTCGGCGCTGTTCACCGGCGCGTGCGCGCGCAGCAAAGCTTCCACCGCGGCCACATCCCCGCGCTTAACCGCCTCCGGCAACCGCACATCCGGCTGCAGAGACGGCGTCGCGGGTGCGACTGCTTGGGAGGATTCCGCACCCGTGGCGGCAAACGCGACCGCCGCGGACAAGGCGAGAACGGGGACCGCCAGTCCCCACGAAATCGTCTTCAACATCTCGCGCCTCCTCGGACGATGCTCGCGGAAAGCTCCGCGATTCGATGGCGGCATGTTCAGCAAGGCGGGTTAGATATTGATCTCGCCGCTGCTGTCTTCCAGGGAATCCATATTCATCCCCAGTTTGTTCATCATGGTCAAAAGAACATTGGACATGGGTGTTCCATCGGCCAGTTTCACGTGGTTGTTTCCCCGCACCGCGCCGTTGGCGTGCCCCATCAGCAATACAGGAAGCCGCTTGTGATTATGCACGTTGGAGTCGCCCATCGGACTGCCGTATAGAACCAGCGAGTGATCGAGAAGGCTGCCGTCTCCATCGGGCGTATTGCGCAGCTTCTCGAAGAAATAGGAAAGCAGGCTGACGTGATAGTGGTTGATCTTTTGGAACTCCGCGATATGCGAAGGGCTCTCGCCGTGATGCGAGCAGGTATGGAAAGGCGTGGATACGCCGCTGTCCGGGTACACCCGCATGCAGACATCGCGGCTCATCTTGAAGGCGGAGACGCGCGTCACCTCGGTCATAAAGCCCAGCACCTGCAGATCGAACATGAGCTTCACGTGTTCGTCATAGGAGTCGGGCACGCCCAGCGGCGCCGCCGGGAGCGCCCGCGCCGCGCCGCTGGCGTTGTATTTCTCGATGCGTTGAATGCGGCGCTCGATCTCGCGCACGTTTTCGAGATAGTCGTTCATGCGCCCGCAGTCGGTGGCGTCAAGGTTCTTCTGCAGGCTCTGCACATCGCTCGCGACCCAGTCCAGGATGCTGGCGTTCACGCGCTGGCGTTGCAGCCGCTCCGCCGGGGTCGCGCCTTCGCCGAAGAGGGTTTCAAAGGCCGTGCGCGGGTCCAGGGTCATGGGCAACGGTTTGGTCGGCGTGGCCCAGCTGATGGTGTCCGAGTAGACGCAGGCGTAGCCGTAGTCGCACGCGCCGGAGGCGTCGGAGCTTTCAATGCAAAGCTGCAACGAGGGCAGCGGCGTATCCTGGCCGAATTTTTGCGCATAGAACTGATCGATTGAAGTGCCGTTATGAATATCCGCGCCCTCGGTCATCTTGGGGTGCGCGGCGGTCAGATACACCGCGCTGGAGCGCATATGATCCGCGCCTTCTTCCGCCGCGTCCCACGCCATCGCCCCGTGAAGATCCGTGCCGGTCACGATGGTGAGGTAATCGCGAAAATCCTTCAGCGGGCTTAACGTATCGGTAAACTCGAAGTTCGCGCCTTCCTGAGCGGGCGACCAATAGTGCTTGTCGGTGCCATCCATGGTGCTCCCCGCCGCTCCGTGCACCATTTCGATGCAGGTCAGGCGCGACTTCGGGCGCGCCGCCGTTTCGGCCAACGCAGTGCTCGCCGGGATCATGGCGTCCAGCAAGGGAAGAAACACCGTGGCGCCCATTCCGCGCAATGCCGTTCGCCGGGATAGCCGCCTCTTCGTATTGAACATTGCCTTACCTCCTTTTCCGTTGGATCTATCTAGTTGTGCGCCGCTGTTTGGCCGGCGCTCGGCCCCCGTAGATCCATCTTCGTAGCCAACAGCCGCTTCAGTTCCTGGGGAGCCGGCTGCGCGCTTCGCATGCGGAAAGGAGCGCTGTCTACGATGCCGAGGACAAAGGCGGAGAAAGTGTTGTTGTGTGCAGCCGCTTGATGAATGATGGAACGGACCACGGGCATGTCTTGCGGAACCAGCACCCGACCCATTCCGTAAGCAAAAAGATTTTCAGCGAAGGTGTCAATAAAGGAATCCGAGTATTTCATCAGCGCCCGGCGCAGACTCGCCGGTCCATTGAGCGGCGTTCCGTCAAAGAGCTTGCCCGCGTTGTCGATGGGGCTATCGGCGTCGTAGCCGCGCCACGCGCCAATGGGGTTGAAGTTTTCCAGGGCGAAACCGATGGGGTCCATGTACGCGTGGCATCCGGCGCAGAAAGGATTCTTGCGATGCTCCTCCAGGCGCTCGCGCACCGTCTGCGCGTTGGCGTTGGCGGCGTTATCGGCGAGCACAAACGCGGCCGGCGGAGGCGGCGGCGGATTGCCCAGCAAAACCTCCATCACATACTTGCCGCGAATGGTCGGCGAGGTCCGGTTGGCGCCCGAGGTAAGAGTGAGAATGCTCGCCTGCCCCAGCAGTCCAAACCGGTTCTCATCGGTGATTTGCACACGGCGAAAACGGTCGCCCAACACATTGGGAATGCCGTAAAGCCGGGCCAACGGGCCGTTGACGTAAGTGTAATTCCCATTCAGCAGCGTGAGCACGCTGCGGTTTTCGCGGACGATGCTGTTGAAGAACAGGATCGTCTCCTGGCGCATGTCGTCGATCAGGTTCTGGTCATATTGCGGGTAGAGATAGCCATCGGGCAGCGCGCTCTTGAGGTTTTGCAGGTGCAGCCACTGGCTGGCGAAGTTGTTTGACAGCGCGATCGAGCGCGGGTCCTGGAGCATGCGATGGACCTGCGCATCCATGACGGCCGGCCGGTGTAGCTGGTTCTCTTCCGCCAACTTCAGCAGCTCGGCATCGGGCGCGGCGCTCCACAGGAAATAGGACAGCCGCGAAGCAAGCTCCAAGTCGGTGATGGAGTACGCCGCTGCGGGTTGCGCGGAGTTTGCATCCGATCCGCCGGTCTTGAATTCCGTATTCACAAACCGCAGCCGGTTGCGTTCAAATCGATAGATAAACGAAGGGCTGGACAGAATGGCCTGCAGCGCCACGCCCACGCTGGCTTCAAAGCCTCCATCCTCGTGGCCAAGTGCATACAGCTTCATCAGGCTCGCCACTTCCTGGTCGGTCACGGGACGGCGATAGGCTTGCGTCGCCAGACGGGCGACGATGCTGCGCGCACACGGCTCCTCTTGCGCGGCGGTCTTCGGATAGCAGGAGAAGATCATCCGGCGGCTGGGCGTTTCTCCGATGCCGTCGGGATGGTCGGGGCCCGTGATCGTAAAGGTTTGAAGGTGCGGCATCGTCGTCAGTCCCGCCAGCGGGGCCTGATTCAGGTCCAGCAACGAAAAGCTTCCCGGCTCGACGGCGTCGTCCACCGGTCCGTCTGCGGTCTTGAGGAACGCCGCGGAAACTCTCTGCGGGCCCGCCGGCACATAGATCGGCGGGGTGCGCACGATATCGAATTTGGTGCTCGTCGGGTTCACCGGCAGCAGCGCCACGCGCACGCCGTTCACTGAGATTTCCATCTTCTGCGTATTTCCCTGCATGGCCCCGAAAAGCACCCCGTCCAGGGAAAAGAAATAGGAGACCGTGAAGGTATATTGTCCGTTTGCCGGGAAGTCATGGATAACGGAGATCCCGCCGCGGGTTCCGAAAGGCGCCCCTTCGACATGCGTCAATTGAGATTGCACGCGCTCGAGCTCGTAGCTTGAGCTCACCGGCGCGGCGTTGCGGTCGCCAATGGCCATGCGGCTGATGCTGCCCGCGGCGCGGATATACGCGTTCATCAGGGTCGGCGACATGGTCAACACGTCCGCCATATTGTCGAAACTGTGATCAAAGGTGTCGCTGGGCAGCATCTCGTCCGCGTCGATGTTGACGTTCAGCAACCCGTGTACGGAATTGGCGTACTCGGCGCGATTCAACCGGTGCAGCGGCGGATCGCCGTAATAGGGGTGCAGCGCCCCGTAGGCGTCCAACGTGTGCGCCACCGACGCCGTGAAGAGCGCCCGCGTGGTTTCGTCCGGATGCGCCGCTTGCGGCGGGGGCATGAAGCCCACTTTGACTCTGGAGATCACCTCTTCGGCAAGTTCGTCGCTGCTCTCCAGATGGGAAAAGTCCAGAGCCCTCACCTTGTCCATTTGCGGGTTATGGCAGCCCGAGCAGTATTGATTCACAAAGGCGTGTTCCTGCGCCGGCGTCATGTAGGTTTTTGGAGCCTGACTCCAAGCGGTCATCGCTGCTGTCGCCGCTATGCCGGCTATGAGCTTACCCCAAAAGCGCATCGTGTTCGTCTCCTTCGCTCCCGACTCGTCCCGCTAATTCGTTTCTCCAAGAAGCTGCCGGATCTGCGTCACAGCTTCGTCCACGTGCAATTCGTACCCATGCTTCCCCACCGCGGCCGTCGAGCGCCGGCCATCGCCCATCACACCGTTTCCGGGATGATTCGGATCGTAAGGGGTGTGCGGCGCCCTCGGCTCACCCACGGCTTCGGGCAGCATGTCGTCCCGCACCCAGGTATTGGGCGCCGGCTCCAGGTACATCATCTCGGAGGTGTCGTTCACCGAGGCGTGCCCACCCGGCGAATAGCCTTTTGAAGACAGCCAGGCGTCGAAATCGTCATTCGACTTCTGGTAAGCGTCGCCGCAATACACCACCCGGATTCCCTGCCCCGCATACTGGGCGTTCAGCTCTGAAGCCACTTCCGCCAGTTGTTTCTGGCCGCCGCCGTGATCTCCCATGAGCACCACATTCTTAAAGCCATTGCGGATCAACTGTTCGGCCACTTCCTTGTTAATTTCCTTGAACGTGTCGGCGGTAATGCCGATGGTGCCCGGCAAGTTCGGGTTGGCGTTGTTAGGCGAGAACGGAAGCACTGGGGCGGCCAGGGCGTTCCCGAGCTTGCGGGCAATGGCGATGATTTTGGCTTGGGCCACCAGGGTGTGGCCGCCCACCACACATTGCGGGCCGCGCTGCTCCGTGCCGCCGTTGTAAATCAGCGCCGTGGTTTTACCGTGAGCCATGGCGTCTTTGATTTCGACCCAGGTCATCAGCTCCATGTCCACGCGGTCGCCGGCGTGGTCTCTGCCCGCGGCGTTGCTGGCCGCGCGCAGCGTCTTCGCCTGCACGTTCAGGCAGGCTGCCGCGCCGATCAGGAAGGCCCCCGCAATCAGAGCTCTTCGCATGGATCTTGACCTCTCTTGCGTGCGAACAAACCTCACTGCCACCTCGGGCAGAAAATGATCGGCTTTCCAGACAGGGCAGACGAGGAACGGGGCAGTTCCCCGCTCGAATCTATCTCATGATAGAATTTCATTCCCCAAAAGGGAATGCCCGATCAAGGTTTTTTACAGTGTAAGGCCCGTTGAATCAAGGTTTTTTCCCGAAACCCGGAGCCGCATCGCAAATTAGCCGGGCGGCTGCGTCGTTTGCGGCGCAACCACCTGTACCCGCCGTGGCTATTACGAGCGCCGCCAAGCCTGTACTGGACCCGGCGGCGCCGGTTTAAAACTCGTACCGTAAGACCGCCTGGAACTGGCGGGCATTGGTTAATGTCCCGGTATAGAGACCGAAGTCCGCGGGGTTAGCCAGGGACATGGCTGCCGTTTCGATGTCAAGCGGGGCGGAGTTGGTCAGGTTGAACCCTTCGACGCGGATCTGCAGATTGTTGGGATTGTCGTGAAGAGAGAACACGGTGAAGGACTTATTAATTCCGCCATCCAGGTTGAACAAAGGTGTCCCCCGGATGTTGTTCCGGCCTCCGATGTCGCCTGCGTTTGTCGGCGTGAAGGCCGCGAAGGCCGCCGTCGGATCATGGAACGCGTTCCCGAGCGCACGGTTCTTGGTTGAGGGTAGCGGCCCGTTCGGCGTGGCATAGCCGTTGAAATCCCATACCGTCGGCCACCCCACACCATCGTTCACGCTAGCCGGAAATGCGCTATCCGCGCGGACAATGCTGGTAACCTCCCAGCCGCCCAGTACGCCATTCACAAAGCGGTTGGAGTTGGCGAGAAAGGCGCGCCCGCGGCCAAAGGGAAGCTGGCCGATAAAGAACGCCGAGAGCTGATTTTGCATGTCGTAATCCGAGGGGGCATAGTTCGCCTTCGGATTCCAGGTGGTGATAATCGAGCCAATGGCGCTGGTGGCGCCGCCATTCGCATAGCCTGAGCTCTCCGGCGTCGAACCCAGGTCCATCGATTTCGAGTAGGTGTAATTTAAATCGAACTGGTAGCCGTTCGAGAAGGACTTGCGGAGCACCAACTGCAATCCGTTGTATGCGCCGGTGCCGACGGAGCGGAAGGCATAGTTGGCGCTGAACTGCTGATTGAACATGGTGGCCGGCCCCAACTTGCTGCACGCAGGCGAGCAGAACTGGTCGAGCGTGAGCACGGCCGTCGTCCAGTCGCCGGGGTTGTTCAGAAACGCCGCGTACACTCCCTGCGTCGCGCTCGTACCGGCCCCTGGGTTCCCATTCAAATCGTAGCCGGCCGCCCCGGGCCACAGGTCCTCCCAGTACTGAATCTTCTGAACATCCGACAGATTCGTATCGCCCGCTAACGCAAGTTTTTCCAGGGGTTTCGCCGCCTGGTAGTAGCTCATGCCCGAGGAGGGATCCACCAGATTGGTCGGCGTCGCCGTATCTTCGCCAATCAATGAGCGCCGCGATTCGCGGTTCACAAACGATGCCTGCACCAGGAATCCGTGCGCCAACTGCCGTTCAATCGTGAAGTTCGCGATCATCGAATAGGGAGCTTTGACCCCCGAATCCATCGTGCTTAATTGGGCGCCTCCACCTCCATTAAAAATATCGGGCAGAGTCTGTGGGAAGTTACCCTTCGGAGTGGCCGGGAAAATGGATGAAGTGTACGGAACATTAAAGGGCCCGCTGAAGATAGGCACGCCGGCGACAGCTTCGTTCGCATTCGATTCGCCCAGATTTGAGAAGCCCGCCACGCCGGCGAACGTGCTCATCAGGCCCTGCCCGAAGACGTCGTAGAGAAATGCGTAGCCGCCGCGAATCACGGTCTGTCCGCCACTGCCCAGGATGGACGCGAGCATTCCTTTGTTGGCATGTGGAGCCCAGTTGAACGAGACGCGCGGAGCCCAGTCATATTCCGTGGACCAATTCTGGACGCCCAAATTTTTGTTCAGATTGTAGCTCAGGTCCCCGGCAACCAACTGCGACTGGCCCGATGCGGCAAGTGCGGCGCGTTCCAGCATCCACTGGCCGGCAGGGACGGTGGGTTGGACATTATAGCCCTGCGTCTCGTTAACCGGCGGCGCCATGGTGAACCGCACCCCCCCATATAGGGTGAGATTCGGCTTCACCTTCCAGGAGTCCTGGGCATAGAAGTCGATATGCCTCTGGGCGAAGATCCGCTCGACCGTCGCCCCTTGGGGCAGCGCCTGGAGCTGGAGATTGAAATTGGTCTGGTTGTAGAGCTTGGGGAGCAGGCCGAGAAGGTCCGAGAAGGTTTTTTCGTATGTGGTGTCCTTATAGGCGGGCGGCGCGCCGGCGCTGTTCCACAGCAGAACACCACCGTCCGAGGTGATCCAGTTCCCGTCACCCTCGGCGCTGCTGAACGAAGACGAGTCGGTTTGATAATGGTTGTGGAGCAGGAACACCTCGGCCCCAAAGCCCCACGTATTTTTCCCCTTGATCCAGGTCAGGTCCTCGCGGATGTCTTGGACCGGGAGTTGGTTGTAGCTTCCGCAGCAGCCCACCTGGGTGCCGCTTGCGGCGCCTTCCGGATAAAGCGGCGTCAGGTTGTCGAGAATGGCCTCCGCCTTCGTCTGCGTTCCGGTGCTCGCCACCCCCTCGCGCGTTAACCCGTAGTGAATTCCGTTCACCACATTCTGCGAGGCGACCCAGGTGTAGCCTACCGCAAATCCCTTACTGTTATCCAGATAGGTGCTGCTGTTGGGCTGGCCTGGAAACTGCGGCGCGCCGTTCTCGTAATTATCGTTCTGCAGGTTGCCGCGGAAGAAGATCTGGTGTTTGCCGGCATTATCCATGTTCCAATCGAGCCGCGAGATGTAGCTGTCGTATGCGAACGGTGTCTTGGCGTTGAAGGCATACCCTGCGGTGTTCAGGCCGTCGCCCTGGCCGGTATAGTTCGGCTCTGGATACGACTGTAGATACGTCAGCACCGCCTGAGGTACGCCAGCGCTGTCGCCGGCGAGGGTCCCCTGGTAGGCCACCTGCTGCGGCGTAAGCTGCGCTTCACCGTTCGGTGTCGAGCAGCCAAACTGTTCCTCGGGGCACGTAGCGTAGTTAAAATTCCCGTTGCGGAAGTTGTCGGTGGGAACAATGCGGTATTGCGTAGTGGCGCTGGCGTCGCGCCGGCCCTCGTACCCGGCAAAGAAGAAGAGGCGGTCCTTCTTGATCGGCCCGCCCACGGAGGCACCGAAGACGTTATAGATCAGCGCCTGGCGTGGCTGGCCGCTCTCTTTGGTGATGAAGTTATTTGCCTCGGTCTCGGTGTTGCGGTTGTACTCGTAAAGCGAACCGTGGAGCGCATTGGTTCCACTCTTGGTCACCAGCGTTACCTGCGCGCCCGAACTGAAACCGAGCGAGGCCGGCGGGTTGCTGGTGATTTCGCGAAACTCCTGGATCGAATCCGGCGTCGCGCGCAGCACGCTGGTAAACGAGGTCCGGTTCAATTGGTCATTGGCATCCACTCCATCCAAAAGCACGTTGGCCTGGTCGGCTTTGCCGCCGTTGACTGAGCCGCTGCGCTCGTCGTTGACCTGACCTTCCTGAGGATCCTGGGTGTAGGTCACGCCCGGCTGCAAGGCTAGAAGGCTGGTCGGGTTGCGCGCAGCCAGCGGCAACGCCACCACCGGACGATTCGAGATCACGTTGCCCAGAGTGGCATCCTGGGTGTTCACCTGTGACGCGCTGTCAGCCTCCACTGTAACTTCTTGCGTAGTCGCCCCCACATTCTTGAAGGCCAGCGGCACAGTGGCTGGCGTATTCACCAGCAGTTGCACATTGTTCACCACAACTCTGCCAAATCCGTTCGCCTCGGCCGTAATCCGGTAATTGCCCGGTTCCACCTGGTTGAACTGATAGTGTCCCTGCTGATCCGTATGATCCTGTCGCGAGGCCCCTGTGCCCAAGTCGAGCAGGGTCACCGTGGCGTCCACGATCACCGCGCCCGAAGGGTCGTTCACCGTGCCGTTTACCGAAGTTGCCGTTTGCGCCAAGGCCATCGTGGCGCTGCAAAGCCCAAGCGCGAACCAGTAAAGTAGTCGTCTCATCGTTGCCGACCTCCTTGGATGGGCACCCGCAGGTGCGGTGCAGAATGGGGATCAGGTTTGACTTGAGCCCCCGCGAGTGCGCTTGGGGATCACGAAAAGCATTCGCGAGCGCGGTGCGGTGTAGAGATAAAAGCTGGCTGACGTTCATGCGCGGACGAACGTCCGAAAAGCCCTATTTCTTGTCAATAATGGATTTCTGGAGAATCCACGGTGGTAATGTTGGTTATTTTAAGTTAAAGGACCGGTAAATCCATAGCGGATCGATGGAAATATTCGTTATCGACAAACGATCCACGGAAAATGGCCCATCGCGACAGAAACATCCACGGTCAAATAGGCGCTACAAATAGGCGTTGCAATGATCTTCTCCGGAACCGGCGGCGGTAAATTCTTCTACACCATCGATTTCTTAACTTTTCAACTTAGAATCATCTTCGCGATTCGCTATAGCGCGCAGCTTGAGGGAGATTCAACCCAAAACCATCTTGCATTTTTACACTTCAGATGTTATAGGCCGGCAGGTCCATCAGATTGGCTTTCTCCAGCTCTGCGCGCGGTTGTCGTCGTCCATCAAACGGCTGTTGCCACCGGCGCAGTGGGGCAAAACTCGCCACATCGGCAGCCGCCAGATGCTCGCCTCCGACGTCTACCCCAACAACTCCTCTTTCCTCGAGGCTCGGATCACCAATGCGCAATCGCTCAAGCCTGGCGCTCTGATGCCCAACCTCCCCGACTCTTCCGGCTTGCAGTTGCGCAATGTGGCCGCCTATCTGCAACAGCTCCAGCAGGCTTCTGCTTCACGCCCGCTCCGTCGTGCGGCTGGTAAGCTGAGGTGCGAGGTTCGCCGCATGCGTCCAGCCTTCGCAAGCGTTTCTCTTGCAGTTGCTCTTCTAGCCGCTCCCGTACGCGGTTCCACCCAGACACACACCCCTCCGGACCCGCTGCATCGCGCCTGGCACGCGTCTTGGGTTACGCATCCCACGGCTCCGCTGCGCGAGCCCCTGGTCCTGCACTTTCGCCGCTTCCTCACTCTGGCCGCCACGCCAGCCAGCTATATCGTCCGCGTCAGCGCCGACAATCGCTTTGTTCTGTATGTCAATGGCCAGCGGGTCGGCGACGGTCCCGCTCGCGGTGACCTTACCCACTGGCGCTATGAACGCTTCGACCTCGCCCCTTATCTCCTCCCCGGCCAGAACCTGATCACGGCTACGGTCTGGAACTGGGGCGTTTATGCCCCTATCGCCCAGGTGAGCGACCGCACTGCCTTCCTGCTGGAGAGCGAAGCCACAGGCAGCGACGGCGTCAGCACCCCCGAAGGCTGGCAGGTGGAGATTGAGCCGGGCCATCGCGCTCTCGACCGCAGTTCCGTCACGCAGCGCGCCTACATGGCCGCCGGTCCCGGCGAAGAAATCAACGCCGCCCTCTATGACTGGAGCTGGAACACCCCGTCCGGCGCCGGCGCCGGCTGGGTTCCCGTTGCTTCGCCCATGCGCGACAGCATTTACCCCGGCGTCAATCTCGCCCACTCCGCCGACGCCACCGGCGACAATCCCTGGGGTCTCGTGCCCGACACTCTGCCCCACATGGCCTACACCGCCACCAGCGCCGGCGAAACCGTCCGGGCCCAAGTCCTTAATGGCGAAGCCGCGGAATCGAGCATCGAAAACTTCCCCGCTCGCCCGGTCACGATCCCTGCCGGCAGCCACGCCCACATCCTGCTTGACCGCGAAACGCTCACCACCGCCTACCCCATCCTCACTGTTTCCGGCGGAAAGGGCTCGCAAATCTGGCAGACTTACTCTGAAGCCCTTTATGACAACCAGGACCACAAAGGCGACCGCAACGCCCTCAATTACACCGACCCGCAGGGGGTGAATCATCCGCGCCACGCCCTCGGTCTCCGCGACACGTTTCTCCCCGACGGCGGCGTCAAGCGCGTCTTCGAGCCCCTCTGGTGGCGTACCTGGCGTTACCTCGACCTCGACATCCGCACCGCGGCCGAACCCCTCCAGCTTGACTCCCTCACCGCCGCTTTTAGCGCCTATCCTTTCGAGGAGCGCGCCACATTCCAGTCGCCCGATCCCGAGCTCGCCAAAATCTGGGACATCAGTTGGCGCACCGCCCGTCTCGACGCCCATGAAACCTACATGGACACGCCCTACTACGAACAGCTCCAATACATTGGCGACACCCGCATCCAGGCCCTCATTTCTTACGCCGTAACGGGCGATGACCGCCTCGCCCGCGAGGCCCTTGAAGCCTTCAACGACTCACGCATTCCCGAAGGCATCACCCGCAGCCGCTACCCCAGTTCACTGCCGCAGAACATCCCCACCTTTTCCCTGCTCTGGATCGGCATGCTGCACGACTACTGGATGTACCGCTCCGATCCGGCTCCCATCCGTGCATCCCTCATGGGCATCCGCGCCGTTCTCGACTGGTTCGCCCAATACCAACAACCCAACGGTCTTCTCCGCGAGTTGCCCTGGTGGAGCTTCATTGACTGGGTTCCCTCCGGTACGATTCCGACGTTCGATTCTCACGGCGAGTCCTGCGTCACCACACTTCAATACCTCGGCGCGCTCGGCAACGCCGCCGATCTTGAGGCCGCATTCGGAGATCCTTCCCTCGCCACACACTACCACGGTCGCGCCGCTCACGTCCGCGCCGGCATCTATGACAGGTGCTGGGCGCCCGCCCGCGGCCTTCTGGCTGATAACCCCGATAAAACCGTCTTCAGCCAGCAAGCCAACATCATGGGCGTGCTATACGACGCCATTCCTAAAGGGCAGCAGCTCGCTGTCCTCCAAAAGGTGCTGGCCATCGAGCCGGGAGCTACCCTCGACGGCGTCCTCAGCGCCTCCTACTACTTTCGTTTCTATCTGGCGCGCGCCCTCGACCACGCCGGCATGGCCGACGACTACCTTGCCTCCATCCAGCCCTGGCGGCAGTTGCTCGCCCGTCACTTCAGCACCTGGCCCGAGGTCCCCGGCGACACCCGTTCCGATTCGCACGCCTGGAGCGCCCATCCCATCTACGACTTGCTCACCCTGGTGGCTGGCGTCGAGCCGGCCAGCCCCGGCTTCAAAACCGTCCGCATCGCTCCTCATCTCGGCTCGCTACCTTCGCTCACGGCTGCTTTCCCGCACCCCGACGGCATAATCCAGATGAACTATCACAGGCTGGGCAAGGGTCTGGACGCCGCCATTACGCTCCCCGCCAACCTGAGCGGCGCCTTTGTCTTCGCGGGTAGAACCTGGCCGCTCCGACCCGGCGCAAACCATATCCACGCCCCGTGACCGGGCGAAAACCCCGCCGAGATTTTTTTGATACGGCTCCGCTTGCCAGGCGGCAGCAGCGCCGTCGCAGCCGCCACAGCCAGCATCACTTCATCATCCGGCAATCGTGACGGAGATCACTGAAGGAACTTCAAGAAGGGGGGCAGACTCCAGGCAAGAAGAAGGTGGGCCATGCTCATACTCATTTGGCTTGTGCTCTGTCTTGTCGGTGTTTCATTGACTCTACTTCCCCTCGCACTCTGGCGACGTGAGATTTACAAGCGATTTTCCGGCAGTCGACTCGTTGCATGCCCCGAAAACCAGCAGCCAGCCGCGGTCAGCATTGATGCCCGGCATGCAGCGGCGACAGGGATGGATGGATGTCCGGATTTGCGATTGTCCGACTGTACGCGTTGGCCTGAACGCTCGAATTGTGACCGAGCGTGCCTGTCCCAGGCGGTTCAAACAGAACCTTACACACCAGGCGAAGTGAAGGTGGGAACGAAACAGATCTACCACCTCCCCATTATTCTGGCGGCGTTTGCCGCCTGGTGCCTGGGAGCCATTTGGCATTCGCAATATATGTTCCGCACGCGGTGGATGGACGCCGTCGGGCTCACTCATGCGCAAGTCAAGCAGATCGTGTGGTGGTTATCGCCGCACCTGCTTACCGCAACTGTCTGTCTTCTCTTTGCCTACGGAGTCGCGTGGCTCCTTGCCGTGAGTCATCGCAAAGGCGTGCTTCAGGGAGTCCTGATGTCCGTGCTGCTTTGCGGGGCCGTGGTCGCAACGAGTTGGTATGGCATCGCAAGACTGCCTCATGACTTGCTCGTGATTGAAGCGGGTTATACCCTTCTGGCTACGTTTACCGTGGGGGCCATTGTTGGCGGCTTGTATAACAAGCTCGTGCTGCCGTCGCAATGACTGTGGCTACGCGATTGAGCTGCGGACGTGAAAGTAAGGAGTAATTCAACGAGAATTCCGCAGCGACGAAGCATGTGGCCCGCCGGCCAGCGGTCCGGCGTGTGACGCCGAACAGAGCTGCAGCTAGCTTTTTGCCGCCTTCCAGCCGCCGGGCGCATCCCTCACCTCGCTTCCCTCGGAAATGCCCGTTACGGTGAACAAGTTCGCCTGCCCGAGCCTGCCACTCTTCACATTCACGTGGTAAATCCATCCGGCGTAGGCGAGGCTGATGTGCGGACCGCTTTCCTGGTGCACGCCTTTGAGAACAATGAGCGTAGCCTCGGCGCTGTTCACCAGCTCAAGCAAGGTGACCGCCGCGCTGGCTCCGCTGCCGCCGGACTGCAGCTTGATCTTTGCTTTGCCGAGCATGAACTTGCTGGCTGCACAGGTGAGAATCTCCTGGAGCCCTTGCCCCGTTCTCGCGATGCTCAAGCTTGCCGCAAAACCGGTGGACTCGCCTGGCCAGGCAGCATTCCAATTCTGGTTATTGGTATAGGCGCTGTAGTGCTTGTCGAATTCAGGATCCTGCCCATGCACGTAAAACGCAAGCGCCATCGTCTCTCCTTCGCGGCCAGCAGCCAGCCCAATCGATGATCGTTGGCCCTATTCTAGTCGGGCCGGCATTTAAAGGCGCACATCAATCCAAGCGACATCTTTGGGCGTTGAAGCGCGAGAGCTCAACGGAAGAGGAGAAAGGTTGGCGAGTCCCACTCTGAGAGGATGGAGTCGAGCGCCGGGCTCGAAGAGCTGCCTTGGGCCGCGCGGACCGAGACAGGCATCGCGGCTTAGGAGGGCGGCTCATCGTCCTTCGGTCAGCCGGTCCGCAAGATCTTCGGGAAGGCCGGCGGCGCGGATGCATTGCTGCGCCTCTGCCACGCGATAAGGAACGCGACTCCACACCAGCAGGGACCTGGCGCTGTCGTAGAGGGCGAAGGCGGCTCGCCAATCGCCATCGCGCGGTTGGCCGACCGAGCCCGGATTCAGAAGATAGCGCGCACCGGCGCGGAGCGGTAGTTCCTCTTCTTCGGCTTCGTCGCTACCGCCCAGGTCCAGTCCGAGGCGGAAAAATTCTTCCCCATTGCTGGCGAACCCTCCCTGCACGTGTGTGTGGCCGAAAAACGTGATTCGCGCCGCGCCCGCGCGCAATAACGCCCAGGCGTCGTTCAAAGTGAATAAGTATTCGTCTTCATCGCGCGGCGACCCATGAA
>JASHTU010000079.1 GCA_030040395.1 Acidobacteriaceae bacterium | reverse complement strand
GATCAATGTCATCTCCTATCAAGTTCTTCGAATCTGAAGCCGGGCTGACTCTACCCCCGGAATCAGCTCCGGAACCGATCCCAGTCATCGTTAAGCGCGGTTCTGATCATTGGTTGAGGTCGTTCTTTGGCTTGAGGTTTCATGCAGTTGGGTGCGCATAGAAGTTGGCGCTGACAATTCCCCGAAACCACAATGCGGCCACGGGGCGATGTGGCGCATGCTGAATGGACAATTGCGGAGCTGCCGTTGCGGTTTCCGCGGCGGGCTGATGGGCGGGGCCGCCTTCCCGCCGACTCGCGGGCGGTGCTCAAGGGGGTGCAGTGGCTTCTGCGCGCGGGAGTTAGAAGCAGGATGGCAGGCCGCTGCGCCGCAACAAGCACCGCCGGGTCGTCGAGCGGTTGTTGGCTTGGCTGCAACGGTTCCGCAGATTGGTGACGCGCTACGAATTTCACGCCGAAAACTTCCTCGGTATGGCCCACCTTGCCTGCATGAAGATCATGCTGAGGTTCGTATGATCCGTATTTATCGGACCGGTCCTAGCGCTGGTGCTGATGTGGGGGCCACTCCAGGCTTGTCGACGGAGCCATCCACGTTTCACCTGGGGCAACGGCGCCTGTGGCCGCCCATTCCGTTCCATGTGTCAGCAAATCCATAAACCCGGGTTGCGACATTGCCAGAAGATCATGGCCAAGAACGGTAACCATCACGCGGCCACTCCCGTAGGGAACAGTCCAAACCACCGGCTCCGTCTTACCGGTGCCACCTGGATTGTGGGGATCGTCGTATGCAGTTGCCAACACGGTGGCATTTGGCTTCAGGTCGATCTTGTGATAGAGCTCGTCGTTCGCGATAAAGGTGGGGGGCAGGTCGCGATTGATCGGGCTGTCATGTTCTTCCCACTGTACTGTGAAGACATGGCGCCGCGCATGGCCAATATTATTGATGTCCCAGGTCATCCCTACCATGTCGATAAACGCTTGCCAAGGCTGTCCCTCTAGCCGCCGAGGCTCGGTGGGAGTTCCACCGGCCTGACCGAAGAAGGGGCCGTAAAGGACGCCATGTATTGCCACCATTCCCTTACCAGACCGGACAAAGTCGGCAATGGCTTTTTCTGTTTCGTCGCCCCAGCGCGGGCCATAGTAATAATCGACTAACACATCATAGTTAGCTAGCGTTGCCGCGGTGATTCCAGATACTTCTTCTTCGAGTTTCGCATCGAAACGACCGGTGTTATTGAGTACGCCTTGCATGAATGGAGCCGTCCCCTCCCATGGGTGGGACCAGTCCGAGCTCCCGGTGAGTATGAGGACGCGAATCCTCTGGCCACCTGTCCTCGGAGATGGGGATGCGGTCTGAGCAGGGACAGCCGGCGATGCCGCCATCCCGAGAAAAAAGCAAAAGCTGACCACGACCTTCGCAAACATCATGTCACCTCTCTTCCTTTTCCATGTCTAATTTCGAGGTATATGCGCCGTCCAATCGCTTAGAATCTAACCTCGGCTAGCATTCACTTCTCGAGAGAGTTCAAGCTGATTACATCTCCCGAGCCGACAGTATAGTACTACAGTTAGCTCGTTGAGAAATTAGTTCATACAGGAACTCGATCTTCCCTGCCCCCTTCGTTAGGCCGTGTGATATCCGCGCGTGAGAAGCTTTACTGCCGACAGGTTTATTAGGTTTGCATGGCGCGGCGACCTAGGCTGAGCCGCCCACTCGCTAAAGATGGCGAGATTGGTTTCGTCATTCCGGGCTTGCGGCGCCGCGGCGAACATGCCGAAGGCAAGAGCAATGGAAGTGGCGAGGATCGGGATTCTCATTTCCTTGAAGCCTTTCACAAAGGGGGGAAGTAAACATTGAGCCGGTGCGCGAATGGCGCCGGATTCAGCGGCAATCGAAGCAGAGATTTTTGCTGAAGATCGGATCACGTGGTTCTGGACGCGGTCCGCCACCGTGCTGGTGTGGGCGCCGTGGTTGATCTCGAAGCTGTTCGCGATTCCATAGCTATCGAGGAGGTTGTGCCGCTTGGTCGCGTCGAGGCACAAGCCTCCTGGTCACCCACGCCCATGCAGCGTGGTTAGAAATGGTCTGCATGTCGCCCATCGAGAGCCCTGCCGTCGCGCGATCATCGTGCTCAGTAAACACACGTGGAAGTGCGATTAAACATAGGGTATCAGGTCGTTAAGCGTGACTTTGGTAGAGATTTGTCCGTAGCTTTCGAAATTTGGACGCCATCCTCGCCTTGGGCCGCGCCAGAACACCGGCGGGGCCTCGCCCCTAAAGATGAACAAGCCCGCGCTGCAGCGCCGTGACGACTGCTTGCGTGCGATCGCTTACATTGAGGCGCATGAGGATCACGCTGACGTGGCATTTCACGGTGGACTCCGTAATGCCGAGCTCAACGGCGATTTCCTTGTTGCTCTTGCCGTGCACAATCAGGTCGAGCACTTCACGCTCCCGGGCGCTCAGGTCGCAGTTTGGAATGCGCGACGAGAGAGCGCGCGAAACCGGCGCGGGCAGGAAGCGTCCGCCGGCGTGGACGCGCCGCAGGGCGCCGACCAGCGCTTCGTGGGGCATTCCCTTGACGAGATAACTGCGGGCTCCTGCTTGGAGCGCCTGATGGATGTCCTCGTCGCCTTCGTAGGTGGTGAGGACGACGAATTTGGCGTTGCGATGACGGGCAATCACGGTGCGAATGGCTTCAACGCCGCTCATGCCGGGGAGCCTGAGGTCCATGAGCGTGATGTCGGGAAGGTGCTTTTCGAAGAGCTCGACCGCTTCTTCGCCGGTTCCGGCCTGGGCTACTGTGGTCATGTCGGGAGTGGCGTCGATAATGGCGGCGATGCCAAAACGCATGATGGGGTGGTCGTCAATTACGAGGACCCGAATCCTCGCTGCTTCTCTTTTTTCAGCCTGTTCGTCCATCACTTCCCTCCAGCTTGCGCCGTTTCGGCGCGGAGTGCAAAGCCAAAATCAAGGGGAAGTGGGCGTGTCGAAGGCGGTGATGACAGGAAGCGCGTTGCCGGTGGAATCGAAAAAGCTGCGGTCACGCAGAGATCCTTCGGCCGCAGGCTCCCACCAAAAAATGCCTTGGCCCAAGCCGCCGGGGATGGCGCGAACGGCGGCGTCAACGGCCCGGAGAAAGGCGAGTTGACCCTGCGGGGATTCAGGAAAATCCGGGTGCTTGCCGGCGAAGCCGACGGGTTTCCAGGTGAAGGCGGTTTCGACCACGATGACGGGCTTGTGGTAGCGCAGCGCCAACTTGCGCAGGTTGACGCGCAGCGTGGAAATATCGCCGTGCCAGTAGGGGTAATAGGAGAGGCCGATGACGTCGTATCGCACCTGAAGGCGGCGGAGGTTGTCGAAGAAGGCGACGGCGGCGGCATAGTCGCCGCTGCGTTCAATATGGATCATGATGGGGGGGTGAGGCGCGGCGCCACTGCCGGCGTTGACGCCGTGGATGCCGGCCTTGAGCAGATCGGCGAAGTGGTCCCAATTACCGGGCAACTTGCCATCGGGCCACAACATGCCGTGAGTGACTTCGTTGCCCACCTGCACCATATCGGGTGTGAGGCCATTGCGCGCAAAGGTTGCCAGGACATCGCGCGTATATTGGAAGACCTGACGA
>JASHTU010000078.1 GCA_030040395.1 Acidobacteriaceae bacterium | reverse complement strand
GGGTTGGCCGAGTTCACTTTGATCTTCGTGTCGCGCAGTTCGTATGCGAGATGAACCGTCAGCATGTTCAGTGCCGCCTTCGATGCGCTATAGCCGATGAATTTGGTGTTGTAGACAGGCGATGAAGGATCGCTGTTCAAGGCGAGCGATCCAAGTCCGCTGGAGACGTTGACGATGCGCCCGGCTGCCGATTTGCGTAGCAGCGGAAGCATGGCTTGGGCGACGCGTAGCGCGCCAAAAAAGTTCGTATCGAAAATTTCCTGCACCACGTCAGGATCGGCGACGCCCGGCAGCCCATCCCCGCGCAGATTGACGCCTGCATTGTTTATCAGAATGTCGAGGCGGCCGTACTGGCTCTCAATCTGCTGTGCCGCGGATCGGATCGTCTCCTGCCTGGTCACCTCGATCTCGATAAAGTGAACATCGTCGAGTCCGGCCTGCTGGAGCTGCCGGACGGCCTGCTGACCTCGCTCCACGCTGCGCGCGCCCAGCAGAACTGTACACCCCGCGCTGGCAAGATTGCGGCAGATTTCGAAGCCGATGCCTTTGTTCCCGCCAGTTGCCAGTGCAATCTTCTTCGCGTTTGTCATTGGACTGAAACACCTCCTGCCATTCCAGATTGCCTAGAGCGCCATGCCGCCAGAAACTTCGATTCTCTGGCCATTGACCCAGCGGTTCTCGTCCGAGAGAAGCGCCGCGATCATGGGCCTAATATCGTCTGGCGCTCCCGCACGCCCCAGGGCCGTCATATCGGCAACCATTTTGTTTACGGTGGGATTGTCGCGCACCATTCCGCCACTGAAGTCGGTCTGGATTGCGCCGGGCGCCACGACATTCGCGGTTATGCCGCGGGGTCCAAGCTCTTTCGCCAGATAGCGGGTGAGGACCTCGACCGCTCCCTTAGCTGCTCCGTAGACGGAGCTGCCTGGCAGGGAGACACGCGCGAGGCCGGAGGAGAGGTTCACGATGCGGCCGCCATCGTTGATCAGCGGCAACAGTTTCTGCGTCAGGAAATAGACGCCTTTGAAGTGAACGTTGACCACCGCATCGAAGTCTGCCTCGGTCACCTTGTCGAAGTTGATGTGCTGCGAGTTGCCGGCGTTGTTCACGAGGTAATCGAAGCGGTCGCGTCCCCAGCTTTCGAGCGTTTTGCGGACTTCGGAGACGAACCCGTCAAAGGCGCGCGTGTCGCCGGTGTCGAGGCGGAATGCCGCAGCTTTGCGGCCCATTGCTTGAACTTCGCGGATGAGGCTCTCCGCTTCTTTCTGGTTAGCTCGCCAAGTAAAGAGGATATCCACTCCGCGACGCGCGAGGTTGAGGGCGGTATTGCGGCCGAGGCCGCGGCTTCCGCCCGTGATGATAGCGATCTTATCGGTCATAATTCCGGCTCCTTTGTGCGCCAATTCGTGGCTTCGCGCCTGATCCGGCTTCGTTAGCCCGCTACCTGAGCGATTACGATGCAGGAGGCCGTGGGGTTGAGTCCCGTCGCTCCCGCCAAAAATTCGAAACCTACAGCCACCCTCTCGAATTTCCCGTTACCAATCCGCTTGCGCTCATCAGGTGGTCGGCCGCCCGTTCATAGAACTCTCGACGCCGGGTCCTAATCTCAGGTCCCACGGTGGGTGGCCAGTTAGGATCGATGTGCGAATGCGGCAGTCGGACCGGTTGTATCGGCCTCATCCCCCAGGTGCATGGCTGCGATAAGACCGCCGTTCATCGTGAATATGTGGAGAACCTCGCTGTCCGAAAGAACATCCCCTTGAAGGTTCTTGACGAGTTGGTGCACCCTGACACGGATCCTGCCTCCGTCTTCCTCGATGATTGCAAGCGGTTCGACACGGCCATCGAACTCACGCCATTGCCGAGTCCAATAGGCGCGAATCTCTTCCCTTCCGATAACCCTGCCGCCCTCCGATGCCTTGGGCCAGCTCACGTCTTCCGTCATCAGTGCTAATGCACCGTCGATGTCCCGCTGGTTGAATGCGGAGTACGCCCGCTCAATAATCGTCTTAGTGTCTGCCATTCATCCTCCTATTGCGCTTGCCATGCACTCCAGACCCAAAATCGTTCAGACCTGGGAATAGCTCATATTGCCCAGATCGGTGAGAAGGGACGGGCCGGTGGGGTCCCATCCAAGCTTTGCGCGGGTCTGCGCACTGGAGGTCTGGGCGTCTCTTCCCGCGAAGAACCCGAAAAAGCCGAAATGCTCCTGGGCCTCTTCCGGTGAAATGGAAATGACGGGCACATTCAGGCCGCGGCCGATGGCGGCAGCGATGTCTTTGAGCCGCACGCCCTCTTCGGCGACGGCGTGATACCGGGCCCCCGCATTGCCTTTTTCCAGGGCAAGCCGGTAGAGCCGGGCAGCGTCGAGCACATGCACGGCGGGCCAGCGGTTGTTACCATCGCCAACATACGCAGAAACACCCTTCTCGCGGGCCACAGCGATCAGCGGAGTGACAAGACCCTGCTTCACTGTGTCGTGGACCTGCGGGAGGCGCATCACCGAAGCGTCCACTCCGCGCTCGACGAGCGCCACGGCCGTTGTCTCCGACGCGCGAGGATAGGAGGCGGAAGGCGGAAGTGGCGGATCGTCCTCGGTGGCGGCGCGACCCTCAGCCACTCCGACGCCGGATGTGACGATGAATGGACGGCTGGAGCCCTGGAGCACGGCGCCGATGGCTTCGATGGCGCGCTTGTCCAACTCGCAGCTTTCCGCGTACCTCGACCAGTCGTGCCTGAAAGCTGTGTGGATAACTGCATCGCACGCGGCAGCTCCGTTGCGCAGGCTTTCCAGGTCTTCCAGATCGCCGCGTTGCACTTGAGCGCCGGCAGCGGCTAGGGATTGGGCCCCCGCATCGCTGCGAGCCAGGCCGAGCACCTGATGGCCGGCGCCGAGAAGTTCTTTCACGATGGCGGAACCGATGAATCCGGTAGCGCCTGTAACGAAGACACGCATATGAAACTCCTGTTCCTGGATTTTTCGATTGTTGGCAATTACGTTGAATTGACGAAACCCTATCGCCTGGAATAAAACGGAGACAACCTCCGAATGAATAGATAATCGGAGACTACCTCCGGTTGCAAGAATTTTGAGCGATGAGGAAGAAGCGTTCCCAATCTACCCAGCGAAAGCCGCGAACCGACGCGCTGCGAAACCGCGAACGTATTCTTGAAGTGGCGAAGGGAGCCTTTACCCGCCACGGCGCGGATGCCAGTCTGGACGAAATTGCGAAACAGGCGGGCGTCGGAGCCGGTACGTTATATCGGCATTTTCCCACGCGAGACGCGCTGATCGAAGCCGTCTACCGGAGTGAAGTGGAAAAGCTGGCCGCGGCTGGACGCAAGTTCGCCGCGGCGATGCCCCCGATCGAAGCCCTGCGAGGCTGGATGCTGCTGTTTGTCGACTACATCGCGGCAAAGCACATCATTGCGCCCGCTCTCAACAGCGTTGTCGGAGGTCCGTCCAGGCTCTATGAAGGTTCTCGCGGCCTGATCCAGGGAGCGATCGATGAACTGGTGAAGCATGCGAAAAAGAGCGGCGATGTGCGAAGAGACCTTGACGCCTCCGATCTGCTTCGCGCCGTGATCGGTGTCTTCCATGTGGGATCCGGTCCCGATTGTCAGCAAAGCGCCAGGAGGTTGGTAGACATCCTGATAGCCGGCTCGCGCCCGGTCAAATAGTGGCTCGTCTATCTCGCGGCGGAGTTCTTCAATCAGTGCTAATAGCAGCTCGCGGGGAGATGGGACCCGCGCGGCAAACAGGGCGAGCGGTTGCGCCTGGACAAAACCCCGCAACAAGCGAGTCTTGCCGACCGCCTCCGGTCCAAATACCAACATCGATTTCCGCCTCTGCGCTTGCGCCTGCAATCGCGCCAACTCGTCGGTGCGCTCGACGATTACGCCATACTGCCGCGGATCGATGGCGCCGTTAATAGCCAGCACGGCCATCTTCGGACCTCATTTGGAAACGTACTTCTCACTAGGCTAAATCTTTTGTGACCGGATTGGACGACCGCGGCGCAGCCTCCCGATCCTTCCCGCCAAGAACTTTCTTCTGTGTCGTTTCAAGGTCCTTGTAGACCGCGAAGAAGTCTCCATTTCACGACGGATGTGCGGACCGATGTCGGTGTAATTTTCGAGATCGGCATACCGAGGATTCCCCGGCGCCGCAGGAAGCACCGTTAACCCAAACCTTGGGGCGCGCAGAACGATGGACTTGAGAGTCCTATTGGGGAATTGCATAAAGTATATAGAATCACAGCGGAATCTGTTCTTTGTTATTTATCTAAAGCGATTTATCTCCGAGCCAACAATCTTCATCAGACAATCGGTTGCTCTCTTGTTCGCTATTTTTTCGCCACTGCTCTGCAGAGCGACTAAACCCAATACCAGGTGCAGAATCCGGCTTTTCAGCGCAGATTCGAATATCGTATACATTTTTTCCTTGACATTCCTCTAAAAAGAGAATTAACGTCTTCGCCAACGGGAAATTCCTATCTGCGGACCAGGCTGAATCCCGGCGTCGGGATTCTTGCCTGCTGGGGCAAATAACGGATCACAAAATTCTTTCGGCGCAACTGCGCATGGGGAGGCAGCACATGACCAGACGGTGTTGGATGGTGGTGTTGGGTGCGCTCGCCCTCGGTATGGCGACTTCTGCTGGCGCGCAAAATTCGAACTCAGGAGATATTCGCGGCACGGTGACCGACTCGTCCGGCGCGCTGGTGCCGGGCGCAAGCGTCACCGTCACAAATAACGATACCGGCGTCGTCAGCAAGTATGTGACGAATGGCGACGGCATCTATGACACCAATTCGATTCTACCCGGAAACTACACGCTGGAATTCAGCAAGCAAGGCTTCGAAACCTACAAGCGCGGCCCGGTGCCGATTCAGGTCGGAATCTTTACCGTTGACGCTGTCCTGAAAGTTGGGGCGGCCAACACAGTGATCCAGGTGAGCTCCGACGCGCCTCTGCTCAAGACCGAGGATGCTGAGGTGTCCACCACTCTGTCGACAGTCCAGTTGGATAATCTTCCGAACTCCAATCCGTCGAATGGCTACACAGAACTGCTGAAGCTGCTTCCGGGCGCTACTGGCGTGACATCGGGCAACGCGAACGGCGGCGGCGGTAGTAATGATGACCCCGGGTTCGATCAGGCCATCAACGGAACCATGCCCTACTTCTCCAGCTATCTGGTCGACGGCGGCTCAATCTGGCTGCCGCATAGCGCCAACACCGATCAGGGCATAAGTGAATCTGTCTCCGAGCTCAACGTCATTGCGACAGACGCCCCCTCCCAATACGGCGGCGGCGGTTCGGTCTTCAACGTCATCCTCAAGAGCGGGAGCAGTGAATTTCACGGTTCCGCCTATGATTATATTCAGAACGACGACCTGAATGCGAGAAGCTACTTCAACAACACGGGCGCCAAAGCGAAGCAGCGTTACAACTATTTCGGCGGGTCGCTGGGCGGCCCGATCGTGAAGAATAAAATGTTCTTCTATTACAACTATCAACAGTTGGACAACCCCAACAGCGGGTTCAACACGGCTTCGGAGCCAACTGCAGCCATGATGGCAGGTTGTTTCGATCCTAAGCTTTTTGGAAACGCTCTGACGCTTGATGCTGCCCATGGCGGCACGCCTTTAACGTCTGGAACCGCGGCCGACATTGCTCAGTGCTCGACCGCTGACCCTACGAACGCCAGCAATGATTTGGTGATTCCGACGGCCGATTTCGATCCGGTAGCTAGCGCTATCCAGAGCAACTATTACGTTGCCGGCCAGGACGGAAACAATACACTTTCAAACAATTACAAGTATCTGGCGCCTGGCAATGGCAACCTGGCCAAGCAGATTGGTCGATTGGACTATAACATCACTCAGAAGAACCGCATCGACTTTTCGATCATCGAGCGCTACACGCCGGTCGTGGTGTCTGAAAACGCTCCGAACTGCCCGGTGAACTGCCAGGATAATTCGTCCGACGGCGGGAACGGACAGCTCTCAGATGTGTGGACCATCAGTGCGAACCTGGTCAACGAAGCGCGTTTTTCGTTTAACCGCGAGGCGGATTACGATGCTCAAGCGTCTCTAGGCCAGGGTATCCCGGCCAAGATTGGATTGCAGTTCTCTACCGCGGATGTCCTGCCGTCGATAAATATCAGTGGAACCGGCGGGCAAGGGACTATTAGCCCCGGTACCGAAGCCCTCTTCATCCAGAACAGCTTTACCGCCGGGGATTCGCTCACCTGGATGAAAGGCAAGCATATCCTGCACTTTGGCGGGGAGCTGCTGATGGAGCAAGATAACTCGACTCCATGGGGCGGCATTAACGGCGCAACCCTGGGGTTCTCTGGCCAGTTCACCACCAGCAATCCCGCGGTCTCGGAAGCTGGCTATGCCGACTTCCTGTTGGGAGATGTGCAGGGATGGAATACGAATACCACGCCAAAACACTACATGCGGGCCAACAATCCTTCGTTCTATGCGCAGGACGACATCAAGTTGCGGCCAAACTTGACCGTCAACCTCGGGGTGCGCTCGGAAACGCACGGCGGATCGTGGGAAAAATACAACAATGCGGGTGGATTTGATCCGACCCTTGCCGACCCGCTTGGCAGCTCCTACACCTTAGGAGCAACCACCTATTCTCTCAACCCGCAGGGCTCGATCTGGTTCGCCGGCCTGAACGGAGCGCGGAAAGACAGCTACGCGGCCAAGACCGCTGTGATGCCTCGCCTCGGTTTCGCGTGGACCATGTCGCCGAATTGGGTCATTCGCGGTGGGGTGGGGCAATACGCTTCACTGTGGAGCGAAGACACCGTGGGCGGACCGATGGGCTTCGGCTCAGGCGCCACTGGCAGTGCGTCCGTTGGTCCAAGCGCGACAACACCGGTGGTGCAGCTATCGGGGAGTGGGTCGAATCTGAACATTCTTAAAGGTGCTGCAGCCCGCAACCCTCTTTCGTACATTACCCCTGCAAACCCCCAGGGAAGCGGCGG
>JASHTU010000077.1 GCA_030040395.1 Acidobacteriaceae bacterium | reverse complement strand
GCGCCGGCGTTCTCAAGGGCGCAGGGTCCCACCGGCGACGGATTCGCGGGAGCGGGGGCCTGCGGTTGAGGCGCATCCGGCAGCGCGGCGTATGGCGCGGCGTATGAATTGCCGCTTAAGGCTTGGGCTGCCCCGGCCCAAGGCAGGGAGATGGCGAAGATCGAGGCAAGAGTCACGCCAGCCAGGCGGATTCTTCGTGCTCGATTGAGTTTGGCCGGACTTTTGTTCGCGCCGAAGCACAGTAAATGACTTCCCAAAAATCGACCCCTCGTTGGCTGGAGGTATGGTTGCACATGCTTGCAAGGCAAAACCCGCCTGCCGCCGGGAAGGGTCGAGCTGGCAACCAAGCGGTCAGAAGCCGCCATCCAAGCGGCCAGTAGCCGCGACCCACTTTCCCCTTCCAGGTGGGACGCAGGTTGGGCGCAAAAGGTCGCACGCGACAAAGACGGAAATCCGGGGTTTGAAGACTTCATGCGGGCGGCTGCCGCCGGGTTTTAGGCTGAGCCGGGAGCGAGCCGCCCATCGAAACCGGAAACCGCCTTCCCATGTTGATGTTTAAGGCGCCTTGGAGTTTTCGGGCATTGACGCGCTCGAAAGCGTCAACCAGACTGAGAATAGACGACTTGCCGCGCAATGCGCGCAAAGGCGAATGTCTATGAGCACTTACCCACCTCCGGGTCCCGGCGCTCCGGGTCCGGGCGGGCCCAGCGTAGGGCGGTGCCTGGAAGAGGCGCTTGAAGTGATCGAATTGGAGCTGCGGCACGCCATTGCATACGTGAACGACGCCGTGGTTCCGCAGGTTCGCCGGGAGTCGATCTCCGCCTTGCGCGCCATGTCCGATACGCTGCGCAACCTCGCCGACAATTTCGAGCGGTCGGGCGGGGGCGCCAGGGGGCAGGCGAATCAGCCGCCGGGCCGGCCCGAGGATTGGCGCCGGTGACGAGGTCCGATTTCCAATGGAGATGCCTCTGGCGCCTTGCCGCACTGGCGGGGCTGGCAGCAGCAATGTTGGGCGTGAGCGGCTGCGGGCATCGCAACCAGGCGCAACTCCCTCCGCCGCAGGCGCTGCCGCCGCCCGCCGAGCAGCCCGTGTACGCGCCTCCGCCGCCAGCGGAAACCGAGGCCCCTGTGCCGCCGCGCATTCCGGAAACGCCGGTTCCCCCCGGTGGGGTGAGCGCTGCCGATTTGCAATTTGTCGAGTCCCACCAGCCGCTCTACACCCAGGTGGGTTACGCGACATGGTACTCCGCTCCCTATGAGGGTCGCCGGACCGCCGACGGCCAGGTTTTCAGCGACGCGGCCATGACCGCCGCGCACCGCACCCTGCCCATGGGTTCGCTGATCGAGGTGACGAATCTCGCCACCGGCCAGTCCGGCGTTATGCGCATCACCGACCGCGGGCCGTTTGTGGAGGGGCGCATTTTAGACATGACCATGGCCTCCGCCAGGGCCACCGGAGTCTACCGCAGCGGCTTGGCGAGGGTGCGGATCGACGTCTACGAGACTCCCAAGCCCCTGGCCACGGGCGGGCGCTGGTGCGTCCAAATTGGCGCCTTTCACAGCGAGGGTGAGGCCATCCGGTTCAAGCGGGAATTGCAGCGCGCGTACCCTACCGCCAACGTGATTGAGTTTCCGGGCGAAGAGAGGAGCTACTGGGTGCGGATTCGGCCGGAAGGCGACAACCGGCAGACCGCGGTGTACATTGCGCGGCACATTCACCCGGCCGAGGGCAATGCCTTCCTGACGCGGCTCGATTAGCCTTCTTGCGTCACCGCCAATCAGCAGCTCCACGCGCTCAGGCCAACTCGCTAACTCGCCGACTCGCTAACCTGCTAACTCGCTAACTCGCTAACCTGCTGACTCGCTGACTCGCTAGCTCACGGCTCGTCGTTGTAAATCCCCACTTGCACTTTGCCGCCTTCGGCCAGCTTGGCGCGGAACATTCCCGGTGTGTTGAAGCTCCACGCCATCTGGCCGTCAGGCGCGATGGCGATCACGCCTCCGTCGCCGTGAATCGCAGCCAGCTCCTTGTGAATGACTTCATCGGCGGCTTGTTGCAGCTTGTAGCCCCTGTACTGCACCAGGGCGCAAACGGTGCGGGCCACGGTGAGGCGGATGAAGTACTCGCCGGTTCCCGTGGCGGAGACGGCGCAGGACTGGTTGGAAGCATAAGTGCCGGCGCCAATGATGGGCGAGTCGCCCACGCGCCCCCAGCGCTTGGCCTGCGTGCCGCCGGTGGATGTGCCGGCGGCAACGTCACCGCTCCGGTCGAGCGCCACCATGCCTACGGTGCCGTACTCGTGCGGCTCAGCAGGTTCGAGCTCGGCATGCGGCGCTGCGGGCGGCGGCGGCGCGCCCTTGGGCCGCGGAGGAATAGGCAGGCCTTCTTGCTTCAACTGCTTGAGGAGCGCCTGCCAGCGGCGCTCGGTGAAAAAGAAGCTGGGGTCCACCTGCTCGAGGCCGGCGTAGACGGAAAACTGATCGGCGCCCGGGCCCACCAGAAACACATGCGGCGATTTTTCCATGACCGCGCGCGCCAGGCTGATGGGATGGCGCGTGCGTGTGACGTCGGCCACGGCGCCGGCCTTGAGCGTGGCGCCATCCATGATGGCCGCGTCCAGCTCGTTGTGGCCGTCGGCGGCGAAAACCGCGCCACGACCGGCGTTGAAGAGAGGATCGTCTTCAAGAATGCGGATGGCGGCTTCGATAGCGTCCATTGACGCGCCGCCGCGATCGAGCACCTGTGCTCCGGCTTCAATAGCGCGGGTGAGCGAGGCGCGATAGGCCGCTTCAGTCTGCGCGTTCATGGAAGAGCGCTTAATGACGCCCGCGCCGCCGTGCAGCACGATGGCCCAATGCCCCGCGCGAGGTGGTTGCGCGGCGGCGGTAAATCCGCTGGTCATAATGGCTCCCAAAAGTAAGCTGTGCATGGTCTTCATCGCCCCATCCCTCCGGAAAGGACTTTTCGGGCGCGGGCGCCGCAGTTTCCTGCGTATTCATCCACATTTTCCGCGCCGGTTGGTTGCTCCTACCATGCTATATGCGCGGGTTGACGCGGCCACGCGCCGGGAGCCTTGCAGACGGTTTAAGCTTGGCGACAGCGGCCATGAGACAGCGGTCGGCGGAGAGCCCGAGTTGAGGCATAGGGCGCGCAACGCTGTTTTCGTCGCTTGCGAGGGGATTGAGATTTGAAGCTGAATATCGCAACGCTGCTGGTGGCCGCCGTCGCTTTGGTGCTGCTTTTGCCGAGGCTCGCGCCCCTTTCGTTGACGCCGATGCGCATGGCCGGAGCCGCGATTGCGATTCCGTCTTTCCTGCTGCTTTGTCTGGCCCGGCTGCAACTTGGCCGCGCCTTCAGCGTACGGCCCAAGGCCACCACGCTCGTGACCACAGGCCTTTATGCCCGCATTCGCAACCCCATTTACCTCTTCGGCGCGCTGGCCCTGGCGGGATTGGTGCTCTGGTTCGGCAGGCCCACGCTGTTGCTCTTCCTTGTTGTTCTTATTCCCATTCAGGTAATTCGCAGCCGGAAAGAGGCGCGTGTGCTCGAAGAGAAATTTGGCCACGCGTACCGCGACTACCGCAGCAAAACCTGGTTCTGATCCGTAGGCGCTGATCCTGGGCCGCCGAACCTGGGCCGCCGAACTTTTCACCGCCCGCTCCAAGCTTTCGGGCTCTCGTTCTCTTGTTCCCTCGTTCCCTGATCCCTGTTTCTCAGTTACCATCGCATCAGCATGACCGGCAAAAGGTTTCTTTCTTCCCTGTTTCTGCTGGTGTCTCTTGCCGCAGTTGCCGCAGCCAGGCCGCGCCCCATTCCCGTGAAAGTGGTGGTGGTGACTATGTTCGAGGTCGGCGCGGACGCCGGCGACCGGCCCGGCGAGTTGCAGTATTGGGTGGAGCGCGACCACCTGGACCGCGTCTATCCCCTGCCCGCGGCTTACCATGCGGTGCGCATGAACGGCGCGGGTGAGATGGCCGTGCTCACGGGGCAGGGAACGGCGCACGCGGCGGCCACCATCATGGCCGTCGGCCTCGATCCGCGCTTCGACTTCAAAGACGCTTACTGGCTCATTGCGGGCATTGCGGGCGGCTCGCCCGACCGCGTGTCGCTGGGCTCGGCGGTGTGGGCGCGCTGGGTGATCGACGGCGATCTGGGTTACGAGATCGATGCCCGCGAGATTCCGCCGGACTGGAGCACGGGCTTTTTGCCGCTGCGCAAAACACAGCCGTTCGAGGCGCCTGCCGAGCCGGTGGAGGGCCAGGTGTACGCGCTGAACGCGAGCCTGGCCGAGTGGGCGTTCCACCTGACGCGCGACACGCCGCTCGACGACGAGGAGAAGCTGAAGGAGATACGCAGCAGCTTTGACGGAGCCGCGGCGCAGCGGCCGCCGTTTGTCACCATGGGCGACGAGATCTCGTCCTCGACCTACTGGCACGGCCGGCGGATGGATGCGTGGGCGGCGCAGTGGGTCCCTTACTTCACCGGCGGCCAAGGCGTCTTTGCCACCACGGCCATGGAGGATACGGGCACGCTCGAATCGCTTCAGTATTTGGCGCGCGCCGGGCGCGTGGACGCGAACCGCGTTCTGGTGCTGCGGGCCGTGAGCAACTTCGATCGCCCGCCGCGCGGCATGAGCGCGGCCACGAGCCTGGAAAAACAGCGCGTGGGCGAGTATGCCGCGTATCTACCGTCGCTCGAAGCCGCCTACCGCGTGGGGCACATCGTGGTAGTCGAGCTGCTGAGCCGCTGGGCGCAGTATGCGAAGACAGTTCCGGGAGCAACCGCCCAGCCTCCGGGAAGATGAAAATCTGTCGCGCGGCGCGCTCTTGGCGACTACAGCCCCCGCAGTGGACAATGCTTTCGTTCCGCAACTTCATTTCCGGGTTGCATGCCGCTTTGCCGTGCTGAGCGCGGCGGTGCAACCGAAAGCAGGAAAGCCCCTATGCATTCTGTGTGGTTTGGCGAGTTTATGGGCACGCTGGTTCTGGTGCTGTTGGGCGACGGTGTCAACGCCGGCGTAACGTTGCGCAAGTCGTATGCCGCCGATGCCGGCTGGATGGCCATCACAACCGGCTGGGCGCTCGGCGTACTCTGCGGCGTCCTGGTTGCGCAGGCCTTCGGCAGTCCCGGCGCCTATCTCAATCCCGCCATCACCCTGGCCGCGGCGGTGAGCAGCGGCCACTACTCTATGCTCGCGCTCTATTGGTCCGCGCAGTTGCTCGGAGCCTTCTGCGGCGCATCGATCATGGCGCTCCACTATGCGCCGCATTGGCGGCTCACGCCTGACCCCGCGGCCAAGCTGGGCGTTTTCTGCACCAATGCCGCGGTGCGCAACCCGCTCGCCAACCTCTTCAGCGAGATGGTGGGCACGGCCATGCTGGTGGTGGTGGCTGCGTCCATCTTTTCGCACGGCGTATCGCTGAGCGGGCCGGCCGGAGGCGTGGGACCGTGGCTGGTGGGCAGTTTGGTGTGGGGCATCGGGCTCTCGCTCGGTGGAACCACCGGGTACGCCATCAATCCTGCGCGCGATTTGGGCCCGCGCATTGCGCATGCCGTGTTGCCCATCCCCGGCAAGGGCGGCTCCAACTGGCGCTATGCGCCCATTCCCATTGTCGGCGATCTTGCCGGCGGCGCATTGGCGGGCTTGCTGCTGCATTTCGCGCGGCCGTAGGCCCCTCGATTCCATTGCGCGCCGGCGCCGCTGGTCTTCCGCAAGGGCCGGCGCGAACGCTGGCGCACCTTCCCGAGTTGTATTCTTGCTTGTGGACTGCAAGCGTTCATGAGAAAGGAGTCGTATGCCGGAATCGGTCTTGCAGCTCGACCCTCGCGATAACGTGGTGGTTGCGTTGACCACTCTGGAGCCGGGCGCGACGGCGCGTTATGGCTCGGGGCTCTTGTGCACCGCGGTCCAAACCATCCCCGCCAAGCAGAAGATGGCGCTCGCTGCATTCGCCCCTGGGGACCTGGTGCGCATGTATGGAATGGTGGTGGGCGAAGCGGTTGCGCCCATTGCTGGTGGCGGGTTGCTGACCACCCGGAATATTCGCCATCGCACGGGCAACTATAGCGCCGCACGGCATCCGGCGCCGGCTGTTCTGCCCGATGCCGCGCCGTGGAAGAGCCGCACCTTTATGGGCTATCGTCGCGCCGACGGCCAGGTGGGCACGCGCAATTACTGGATCGTCGTGCCGCTGGTCTTCTGCGAAAACCGCAATGTAGAGCAGATGCGCGAAGCGCTCGAAGAGGAGCTCGGCTACGGGCGGGCCAATTCCAGCTATCGCGCCCGCGTGCGGCGGCTGATCGCCGGGCAAGACGGCGGCGACGGGACAGCGGAGGCCATCGCGGAAGCGAAAGCGAACCGGGTTTTCCCCAACATAGACGGCATTCGATTTCTCATTCATCAGCTCGGCTGCGGCGGAACGCGCCAGGATGCGCAGGCGTTGTGCGGACTGCTCGCCGGCTACATTCATCACCCTAACGTGGCGGGGGCCACGGTGCTCAGCCTGGGCTGCCAGAACGCGCAGGCGAGCATTTTGATGGAGGAGCTGCGGGCGCGCGATCCGCAGATGCGCAAACCGGTTCTGCTTTTCGATCAGCAGAAGTCAGGGCTGGAAGGCGCCCTGCTCGATCAGGCGCTGGACAAAACCTTCGCCGCGCTGACGGAGGCGAACCGGGCTGAGCGCGCGCCGGCGCCGCTCTCGGCTTTGACGCTGGCCCTGCAATGCGGAGGCTCGGACGGATTCAGCGGCGTTTCGGCGAACCCCACCGTCGGCTACGTTTCTGACCTGGTGGTGGGCGCGGGGGCGACGACCATTCTTTCGGAGTTTCCCGAGCTGCACGGCGTGGAGCAGGAGCTCGTCAACCGCTGCGCCACCGACGAACTCGCCGCGCGCTTCGCCTCGCTGATGCAGGCCTACGCGGCGCGGGCGCGCGCGGTGAAGTCCGATTTCGCCTTCAATCCCTCGCCCGGCAACATTCGCGACGGACTGATCACAGACGCCATCAAATCAGCCGGCGCCGCGCGCAAAGGCGGCGTTTCGCCGGTGAGCGCGGTCATCGATTATCCCGAATACGCCGCCACGCCGGGCCTCACCCTGCAGTGCACGCCCGGCAACGACGTGGAGAGCGTGACCGCGCAAGTGGGCGCGGGAGCCACGCTGGTGCTGTTCACCACCGGACTGGGCACGCCCACCGGCAATCCCGTGGCGCCGGTGGTGAAAATCTCCACCAACACCGCGCTTGCCGAGCGCATGAGCGACATCATCGACTTCGACGCTGGGCCAATTGTGAGCGGAGCAAAGTCGATTGCCGAGTGCGGCGAAGAACTGCTGGAGTTCTCGCTCGCCGTGGCCAGCGGCCACCGGCGGACGAAGGCCGAGATGCGTGGCCAGGTGGACTTCATTCCCTGGAAGCGCGGGGTCTCGCTATAAGGGGCGACAGGGC
>JASHTU010000076.1 GCA_030040395.1 Acidobacteriaceae bacterium | reverse complement strand
ACCGCCTGCACATCGAGTATTTCCCTTCCTATGCGCCAGAGCTAAGAGCTTATCCGTAAATAGAAACGGTCTGCCTCCAGCAGATGAGAGCTGCGGCAAGTTGCAGCAGAGCGGTGTAGCTCGCCTCGGTCTTTTCGAAGCTGACCAGGAGCTTACGGTATCGGTTGAGCCAGGAGTGGCTTCGTTCAACGACCCAGCGACGCGGTTCGGAATCCGGGTAGCGATATTTGACGAGCCGCTCTTCGGCGCGTGATTTCATGCGCGGATAATAGTGATGCTTGCGGGCGATCTTGCTGACCGGATAGCCCACGTATCCAGCATCCAGGCAGAGATACTGTTGATTTTGCCACCCTGTAACTTCAGGGCGCTGGACGACGACCTGAGCCAGCGTCCGGTCCAGCAGCTTGGAGTCGTGAAGATTTGCGCCGCTGACGGCGATCGACAGCGAGAGCCCACGGCCGTCGACCAACAAGCTGCCTTTGCGTCCTTTTTTTCCCGGGTCAGTCGGGTTCGGGCCAACACATTGGGTAGCAAGCGACGCATTTCCCATGGCTCCGTCGGCTGCCTGCCACTGCCAGGCAATGCCTTGCACTCCGTCATACTCGGCCAGGCCAACTTGCCACAGGTTCTGGAAAAAGCCGGCCCTATACCAGTTCTGGAAGTACTGATGCACCGCGCTCGCCGAACCGAACTCGCGCGGCAATGCTCTCCATTGGATGCCGGTCCGCAGTAAGTAAACGATCGCCGAAAAGACCTGCCGCGAAGACATCGGCTTGCGTCCAGCCCCGGCCTTGCGCTGGTACTTTCGGCCCGCTTCCCGCTTGCGTACTGGAATCAGCGGCGCCACCTTGCTCCACAAATCATCCGAAATCGTCCACAACTTGATCTGCGCCATGTTGAGTCCATCATCGCCGCCTCCAATCGCACGCAAACCGGAGATTCAACCGCACGGATCAAACTCGACACTATTTACGGATAAGTTCTAAGACCTCACTCATTTGGAAGGCCTTATCATATGGGCTGAAGCGCGCACCCTTCACGGCAGGAGCGCGCACCCTTCAAACTCACCCGCCGCCAGCGGACACGACCGATGGCGCAGGATGATTCCGGTGAGGAGTCCGCAGGCCATTACTTGCCGGCAAGCTGCTGCACGACCGCCAACGACTTCTGCACATGAGCATCCGGCGTTAGATGATCCGACTGGGAAGAGAAGGTCGCGACGATCTTGTGATCTTTGCCGACGACGAAAGTTTCGCGCTCAAAAAAGCCGTGGCCGATTTCGACACCGCGCACGTCTTTCGCGCCGGGCTTTCCGGGGGAAGCCGTGACGCCGTAGGAAGCTGCGATTTTGCCGCTGGGATCGGAGGCGACAGGGAAACGGCCGGCGCAGTAGTCGGGATCGGCGGAGAACTGATTGAGGCGGGCGATGCTATCTTCCGAGACGCCAATGATGGTGGCGCCGGCGGCGGTGAATTGGTCCTTGTCCTGGGCAAAGGTATGGGCTTCGAGATCGCAGCCGCGGGTGTAGGCAGAAGGGTAGAAATAGACGACCACGGGGCCGTCTTTCAAGGCGGTCCTCAGCGAGAAATGGAAGTCCTTGCCCGCCAGGGAGGCGGGAGCGGAAAAATCGGGTGCGCGGTCTCCTGTGTTGAGGGCAGCGAAGGCGGGTATGCAGAGTGCGGCCGTGATGACCAAGCCTAAGGACGAACCTTTCTTCATGAGAATCCTCCATTCCAGCTAGAATTCAATGGCGCACGCGGCGCTCGGGGCAGAAACGCCTACAGAACTACGAGGATAGCAGAGCGGCGGGGCAGGTGGCTTGCGCAGGGGAGGCGTGGAGCACGGAAAAAGTCGCATCCGGATGGTCTATGCGCCGCCTTTATGCGTCCCGGAGGCCGACTTGCGGGGTCATGTTTGTGAATCGGAAGCACCATGGGCTGAGGAGTACGATTTTCAACTATGCAGGAACCCGCAGCTTACGTATCTTTGCGTTCGGCAGCGTCAAGGGTGTTTGCGGCAGGCGAGCGCATGAACCAAATGCTCATTGAGCAGCTTGACCCTGCCGTGTGGGTGGCAAACCCGCCGGGAAAAGTGCGTACGATTGCGGCAATTTTCACGCATATGCACAACGTGCGTTGCAAGTGGATCAGGCTCACAGCTCCGCACTTGACGGTTCCAGCGCAACTGCACCGAACACACTGTTCGCCCGAACAAGCTAGTGCAAGCCTCGCTGAAAGTGCTTTCCGCTGCACGGAGATGCTGGAGGAAGCGATCGGGACCCGCGGGGGGCAAATTGAGGTCTTCCGCAGGGATGGCTGGTCTCCGGTTTGGCCTGTTGGCTTGGAGATGTTCTCCTACATGATATCGCACGAAGCCCACCATCGAGGGCAAGTCTGCATGCTGGCTCACCAACTCGGATTTCGCTTGTCTTCTGAAACAATCTCCCGGCTGTGGAATTGGGAAAAGCTCTTGAAAGAGCTCGGCTTCTCAAGCAGTCCCGGTCGCTAGGGTGTATCGACATATACGGGTGGGCAGCGTTGCGAGCGAAAATTGAGCCAGACGAGGCGGAGGCCGAAGGCTTTGGCCGGCTCCAAGGTCGAGGCCGACAACGAAGTATGGCTCAATTTGCGCCGCAACCCGGAGGGACGGGGCCATTTTTCCTCATCTCTGTGTCGATCGTCGCTAGCAGACGCCCGGTATGC